>JAKQEA010000017.1 GCA_029558715.1 Bacteroidota bacterium
TGGGCTTTAGCAGACCTGAAGCTACTCCTAAGAATTTGGTGAAGAACGGGTTATTTACCCATTTAATAATAATCTGCAGGAAATGGCTTATTTTAATACCTATGAATTTGGTGAAGAACGGTTCATTTAACCATTGCATACCGAAATAGCGTAAAAAGTGATAATTTAGCTGGTCTTTAAAAAAATTCCCTCTTCTTTGCACAAAACTGGTATTTCCATATTGTTTTCTTAACACATATTCCTGAAACATTTTCCAGTTGCTGGGGTTGCCTTCATTGATGAAAGGTCTTTCTGCAGCTCGCACCATTAAATATATATGAGAAGAAACGCCAACTAAAACAAGAGCAATACCCAAAAGCCAAATTCGGTGGTCAAGCACTTTTCTCAATTCTATAAACATAATAATAACGGCAACAAGAGCAAATCCCATTTTATCCAAATCATCTATCAGCAGCTGTTTACCTATCACACCGCAAAAGAAATAGCCAATTAACAGAAAGATGGAATACACAATCAGCTTGGGGAAAAAACTGCCGTTTTTAATGCCCTGCCTTAAAAGCGGGTAACATACTATAAATAGCATTGCGGGAGCTACTTGTAACGCGGTTTGATGAACGCAGAAGCCGAGGAAAAAGAGATAGGCAATCAAAAGCAGTATATTCTGGTGAGAAAAATCCCGGTTTTTTTGCACCCAGGTGAAAGTGAGCCAGATAACCAAATTCACAAAGAAAACCAAGCCGGAATAGACCTCTGCTTCTACAGCATTCATCCAGAAAGTGAAAGAGAAAGCAGTATAAAAAGCAGAGATTATGCCTGCGAAAATTGCCTGCCAGGATTTCACTTTCAGCATACTGGTCAGCTGGATAGTTATCAAATAAGTAAACATTACAGCCAGAGCACTAAACAAAGCAGAAATGAAGGCAGCAATCATAGCATGGGGAATAAAACCACCAAAAATAGCTACTATTGCTCTGCCCAGTAAGATATAAAAAGGATTTCCCGGGGGATGGGGAACCCCTAAAATGCTAATGCAGGTTGCATATTCTCCGCTATCCCAAAAACTCATTGTGCGTGCTTGAGTTAGCATATATACAACAAGAACCGCAAGAAAAACCCCGAAAGCAATCCAACGATTCAATTTTACCGGAACAACTCTTTGAGGGCGTAAGGATTCATCATCAATTATTGTGTGGTGAACCGGTTTTTGATATTCTGGTGTAGTTCTGTGTGCTTCTCTGGTTTTTTGTAATTGTGCTTTTTTCCTTATTTCTTTGGCATCCACTGTTTTTCTCCTTTAATCTTTAAGACCTGCTTTGGCGTAACTGGCAATAATTTGTTTTTGTGCCATAAAGAACAGAATCAGAATGGGAACGATGCTGAAGGTGGAAGCAGCCATCAGCAATGTTGTTTGAGTTGATGCTTCCTGGTTAAAATAGCTAAGTCCTACTTGCAATACTCTCAGATTGGGGCTATCCGTCATCACCAGAGGCCACATAAAACTGTTCCAGCTTCCAATAAGGGAAAAGATGGAAGCAGTGGCAATAACTGATTTGGAAAGGGGGAGCATTATTCTCCAGAGCATTCCGAAAGTGCTGCAGCCGTCAATTGCTGCAGCATCAAAAAGTTCCTGCGGCAGCGATTTAAAATGCTGGCGGAAAAGAAAGATGGTAAAGATATTTACAGACCAGGGAATAATTAGCGCCTGATAAGTATTCAGCCAATTTATTTTATCCAGCAAAACATAAGAGGAAACCAGATAGATTGGCTCTGGAACCATCATCATACTTAAAAACAGATAGAACAGAAAGTCCCTGCCGAAAAATTCCATGCGGGCAAAAGCATAAGCAGCAAGGGTAGAAGTAATCAGCACCCCGATTAAAGTTAAGAAACTTACCAGCAGAGTATTCTTAAAATAGGTGATAAAAGGCACTTTATTAAAAGCAGTGATAAAATTCTGCCAGTGGAAACTGGGGTCTTTAGTAATCTTTTTCACTTGAGCAGTAGGGACTTCTTTATATTCTTCAATAATTTTATCTTCACTGTTCAAAATGTGAATAACGCTTGTTTCACCTTTATTTTGCACGAAGATAACTTTCTGCTTTTGCATTCCGTTATCCCATTCATAATATGTTTCTTTGGGAATGAAAAGGCGTTCCTGTTTATTAAATTCAGATTGCGTCATCAAAGAAGTGGAAAGCATCCAAAGAAAGGGAAGAATCATACCTATACCGCAGATAATTAACACAGCATAGATAATAGTCATACGAATCTGTTCCGGCATTTTCTTTCTCCTTCTTTAATAATTCACATATTTTTCCAGGCGTCGCTGGAAAACCGTTAAAGTAAGGATAATAAGGAAAAGAGCCAAGGCAACGGCACTGGCATAACCCATTTCCAAAGTGTCAAAACCCTTTTCGTAAATGTAATACACAATCAGTTTAGTGGTATTCAATGGTCCGCCTTTATCCGTCATTAAATAGACCTGCGAAAAGGTTTGAAAAGTTACGATAGTAGTCATTAATAACACATAGAAAGTAGTGGGGGAGACCAAAGGCAGGGTTATTTTGAAGAACTGTTTAATTTTACTGGCGCCATCAATTTCCGCTGCCTCATAATAGACCCTGGAAATGTTCTGCAAACCGGCAAGATAAATAATAGTATTATAACCCAAACCCTTCCAAACCGTCATAATAATAATGGCAAAAAGAGCTTGAGAAGGTCCCCCTAAAAATCGGGGAAAAGTAACTCCCGTTTTGGCAAACAGCAATTCAAATATACCTCTGGATTCAGATAACCATTTTTGAGGCGGGATGCCAATATAGCCGATTAAAGTATTTATTAAGCCGGTTTGTTCATTGAACATCAGTTTCCACACAATAGAAACAGCAACCAAAGAAGTTACATAAGGCATAAAATAGACAGTGCGAAA
>JAKQEA010000020.1 GCA_029558715.1 Bacteroidota bacterium
GTCTCAAGGTCAGTTAGTAGTTTTGTTAGCTCGTAGAGTTTCAATAGCTTCCTCCTTAAATTTATCCAGGTCTTCCTGTCTTATTCTCAGTCGGTTGCCGATCCTGAAGGCCTTCAACCGGCCTGATTGAATCAGTTTGTAAACTGTTGACTCCGTTATCCGAAGGTCAGCAGCTACTTCCTTTATGGTAAATGTCATATTGCCCTCCTTTAAATTTGAATATTGCTGGCTAACTCATCGACAAATATACCGTACCATACATCGGCCTGCTCATTTAGATATGCATCTCCGAGGGAATTTAAGACCATCTTGACTCTATCCTGCCAATATCTGTCTGTAGCTCTATGGGAAAACAAGGCTATTCTGGAGGCTAACCAGAGCTTAAACATCTCCATCCGCTGCTCACCAATCCAGAACTTCGTCTCCATTGCCCAGGGTCTGGTTTCCTTGAGATTTATTTCTTCAGTTCTTACTGGCATTTCCGTCCTCCACTTTTAAAGTTACACTCATTATAGCACAATTTCAGCACTTGTCAAGTACTTTTGAGTAAAAATTTTATGTGTTGACATAATGTGAAGTGTTTTATGGTGTGTTGTGCCGTTTTGAGACTATATGATTATGTAAAGCAAAAGTGTGATTATGTAAAGTTGTTTGACACATTATGTAAAGCAAATAACGTTATGTCAAGTAAATTCACAAAACTTTCTGAAAATAACCTAACTATCATAGATGAGATAAAATAGCACAAGTGTCCTAATGTACTTTACATAATCAAATGGATGCCCTAAAAAACCTAACTATTTTTGACCACTTCCACTCGTGGGCAAAAATAACCTAACTATTTTTTGTGTAAAATTTGTAGCTAAAAAACGGGTATAGTGAGGATAGTTAGGTTATTTCTAACCTATTGGTGGATAAACACCAAAATTATATATATACATATATAGGGTAAAAAAAAACCTCACTATCCTCACTATTACGTTCATTTTGGGCAAAAAAAACCTAACTATAACCTAACTAAACCTAACTATGGACATAAAAACCTAACTATTACGATCAGGGATGGCAAAATCGGCTTAACTGTTGACAGGGCAGGAAGGTTATCATATAATGCGGCATATCATTAAATTTTAGATGGAGGAATATGACAGATTTTATAACGTCTGACACGCCCCTGGCAGCCTGGCTGATTATAAACGGTATTCAACTGCATGGTGTAAATAACTCTGTTATGCCTTCAGAGTTCGCTTTCAGTGGTTCAGACCAGGAAAAGTTAGATGATCTGATATTTCAATGGGATGGTGGTAATGCTATCGGCAATTGCACCAGCTTTTATAAGACATATCGCAGCCTGGTACATAAATTGAAGGGAAGTTAGGGCAATGGCAGAGGATAAGCAAACTAATACTAAAAAAAACAGGCCGGCAGCCGGTGCAATAGCACGGAAATTGATGGAGACATTTTATTTTGCAACTCTGTATGGCTCTAAAAATGAGGATGTTCTGGTTTATACCGATAAGGGTACATATCGTTATGGAGGAGAGTCGCTGATAAAAGAGCAGGTGCAGTCATTATGTGGAGATGATGCCAGTACCTATTTTGTTAATGAGGTCTTGGGCCATATCAGGCGCAGCACTTATATCCTGCCAGAGGTAATTGATGAGGGCAACAATACCCTTAATGTTGCCAACGGCCTTGTCAATATGCAGACATGCGAGCTGACAGCTCATACACCACTATACTACTCACTTGTCCAACTGCCGGTGAAGTTTGACCGTAATGCTAAATGCCCTAAGATCGAGGCTTTTATCAATTCGATATTTAACCGGCATGATGCCGAGATTGTAAAGGAATTTATCGGCTTTCTGCTGGTTAAAAATTATATATTTCATAAAGCACTTATGATTACAGGTGAGAGCCACAGCGGCAAGACCACATTTGTCAATCTGCTGATTGCGCTTTTGGGCATAAACAATATATCGTCAGTGTCCTTGCAGGATTTATGTAACAAGCCATTCAGTATAGCTGAACTCTATGGCAAACTGGCCAATATATCAGACGATTTACCCAATCATCCTGTACGGTATGCAGGGCAGTTTAAACAGCTTACAGGTGAGTCAATTATAACGGCTGAGCGCAAGTTTAAAGACCCTTTTATATTTACTAACAGGGCTAAGGCCATCTTTACCTGTAATGAAGTGCCGCCGGTACAGGATGGAGATGATGCCTATTTTTATCGCTGGATAATTGTGCAGACGAATAATAAATTCGACAAGGATAGCTGCAATCGTAATATGTTGCGTGAGATTACTACACCGGCGGAACTATCAGGATTTCTGAACCTTGCACTTAAATACCGTGCCAAGCTGCTAAAACAAAACCAATTTACCGATAACCTGGATATCAACCAGAGCCGTGAACGGTATAATCTGGCTATACAGGATAGCGTGTCAAAATTTATCAAAGAATGTACTGTTAAAGAACCTGATAGCTGGGTGTCCAGGGATATCATGTATGAATCATATGTCAATTGGTGCTCTGATAATCAGATTGTAGCCAGGGCAAATAATTCATTCCATCGGCGTTTCCAGAGCCTGATGGATGGCAGAGTACCTGTTTTCAGGCCGATGTACCAGGGACAGCAAATTTACGCCTATAAGGGCATTTCCTTGATAAAAAACGATAATCAATAGTTTGATACCTGATTGTCCTGAAAAGCCCCAGGATTTGAAGATAGGGCGCAAATTGACAGGCTATTTCATAAACTCTGGCAATACAACGGTGTGCCCTGTCTCGGACATGTAGAAAACATACACAACGTATATCATGGTCAGCGTCAATAGGATGGCCAGCCAGACACCGGCTGAGGTGTACCAGGGCTTGGACTTTTTATTGAGAACGGCCTTGAGTTCACGATACAACCGTGTATTTTCCTCCCTGAGATTGTCTAAGTTTGACTTCAGGCTGTCAAGCTCATTCTGCAGGTCGCTAATTGTTTTCTTAGGCATTTTCACGCTGGCAAATAGGCATTAAATTTGGCTTCGATCCTATCACGATTGCACAGCCACTGGTACACTCTATGGTATGTTGTATGAGATAATGTTGCAACCTGCCTGATGTCTGCACACTGATCATAATTGATATAAGCCTGACGTATAACGCCGGATTGCAAAATCATTCTCTTTTCCAGTGGCTTCAAGTCATCGAGACAATCTCGGAAAGGACACTCGGTACACAGCCCGTCACGGCCGGTAAATTCCCTTGCTATTTTGCAGTAATGGTCTATTTTGTAGCTGCTAATATCAATATCGTACATAATCGAAGTATATAAACATTTATAAACGTTTGTCAATGTTTGTAGATAATAATTATACATAACTGTTGTGAGGGCTAAACTGATTGGGTATATTATAATTACTATGGGTAACGACACAAACATTGATGCAGTTAAGCGCAAGATCAATCCCGATGTATGGCGTAAAATGAAAATAGCGGCAATGAGCCAAAACCTGAAAATTTATGAATGGATCGAGCTGGCTATTGTTGAAAAGCTGGAAAGAATGCAATGAATAATCGAAGCCTTATCATTATTATAGCAGTGGTAATGATAGCACTATTTGTGGTATTGCTAACACATTAGGAGAGAATAAAATGAAACGAATTATTATCATTATAACAGTGGCCTTGTTATCGATTTTACCGCTGACAGGCTGTATAACAGATGACTCGTCCAGTAATGCCATTACCCCGTTATCGACCGAGCTGGAAAACCTGAAAACGACCGTTACGACTCATACTACCAAGATAGCGAAGTTAGAAGAAGATGTAGCCAGGAAGGCCGATAGCTCCAGGGTGGACAACCTGGTTACCTCCATAGGGCAACCTGCCAGTGTGGATGCCTATACCAGAGCTGAAGTCGATGCCAAAATTGCGGCATTACAAGCTGAAATAGCTGCAATCAAAACTTCTGACGTCAATAATCCGGCTAATCCTGCTACTGGCGGCATTGTTGTCAGCATCGATAAAACACAGCTTTACAGCACAAGTAATGAAACTGGTAATAAGGATGTATCCGCCACAGTTAAAAACAATTCAGGTTCAGGAAAAAATATAACTCTGTACTTGTCGTTGACTCCACTCTCTCCGATTGAAGATGAAGAAATTGAAACCTATAAAGCTAAAAGCACATTGAGTGGCTTCAA
>JAKQEA010000030.1 GCA_029558715.1 Bacteroidota bacterium
ATCATAACCGCATTCCCGGTGCAATTCTTTAGGTGTTCCATGTTCTACCAACCTGTCAGGGATGCCAAGTATTCGTATATCATTCTTGTAACCATGTTCAGCCATAAACTCAAGTATAGCACTGCCAAAACCACCTTCGACAGTGCCGTCCTCTACAGTAATCAGCTTGGGATATTGCCGGCAAACTTCGTGAAGTAAAGATTCGTCTAATGGTTTGGCAAACCGCATATCATAATGACCTGGATTAAGCCCGTCATTTTTCAGATCACGGATCGCAGCGGCTGCAAAATTTCCCGGGTGACCAAAAGAAAGAATAGCAATATCTTTTCCTTCTTTTAATTTTCTTCCTTTACCAATCTCTACTTCCTTCATTTCAGTTTTCCATTCCGGCATTACACCTTCTCCTCTCGGGTATCGAATCACAAAAGGAAGTGTGGTGGATTCCAACTGCGCTGTGTACATAAGGTTTCGCAATTCACTCTCATTCATTGGAGCACTGATGATCATATTTGGTATGCAACGGAAATAGGCAATATCATAACAGCCATGATGAGTAGGTCCGTCGTCACCTACCACACCAGCCCTGTCAAGGCAAAATATTACAGGTAATTTTTGAATAGCTACATCATGCACCACCTGGTCATAGGCCCGTTGCATGAAAGAGGAATAAATATTACAAAAGACTTTCAATCCTTGAGTGGCCATGCCGGCACTTACAGTAACGGCATGTTGTTCTGCAATACCCACATCGAATGCCCTGTCCGGCATTTTATCCATCATAAATTTTAATGATGAGCCTGAGGGCATGGCAGGGGTGATGCCAAATATCTTATCATTTTTTTCTGCTAATTCGATAATAGTATGACCAAATACATCCTGGTATTTAGGCGGCTGAGGCAGATCGAATTTCTTTTTTTGAATTTCCCCGGTCATTTTGTCAAACAGACCTGGTGCATGCCATTTAGTTTGATCTTTTTCTGCCAGCGCATAGCCTTTACCTTTTGTGGTGATTATATGCAGAATTTTTGGACCAGGTATCTCCCGAAGATCTCTTAATGTATCCACCAGTTTGGCTACATTATGCCCATCTATGGGGCCGAAATAACGAAGTTTAAGTGCTTCAAATAAATTAGCGCTGCTACTCACCATTCCTTTCATTCCCTCAACCAGCTTGTGCGCCATAGCCCGGGTAAAATTTTTGCCTACAGGTAATTTTCCCATCAGCTTCCACATATCATCTTTTACCTTATTATACGTAGGAGAGGTAGTTATGTCCGTGAGATATTCCTTTAAGGCACCTACATTAGGATCAATGCCAATTCCATTGTCATTTAAAATGATCAGCATGTCTGCATCAGCCACTCCTGCATGGTTCATTCCTTCAAAAGCAAGGCCTGCTGTCATAGAGCCATCACCGATAACCGCAACCACTTTTCGGTTTTTTTCTCCTTTGTATCTGGCAGCTATTGCCATTCCAAGCGCAGCAGAAATAGAAGTAGAAGAATGACCTACGCCAAAAGTATCATATTCGCTTTCACTTCTTTTGGGGAAGCCGCTAAGTCCTTTGTATTTTCTGTTGCTGGGAAATTCGTCCCTGCGGCCGGTCAGTATTTTATGACCATAAGCCTGGTGTCCCACATCCCACACCAATTGATCATAAGGGGTGTTATATACATAATGGAGTGCGGTAGTTAATTCCACCACTCCAAGGCTGGCACCAAAATGACCGCCATGGACACTGACTACATCAATAATATATTGACGCAATTCGTCACAGACCTGGTGCAGTTTTTCACGGGGTAATTTTTTCAAATCGGCCGGAGAATCAATCGTTTGTAAAAGTGGTCCTGGTGTGATCTGCATGTAGGGATTTTAAAGCTGTAAAATTAGTACTTTAAATGGAGGATGCCAGTAAATGACATTATTTAACAAAATCCACCCGAAAAGGTTTTAATTGGTTGATTTCCATTTACAGCCCTTATTTGCCACTAATATAAAGATAGGGGCACAGGGGTATGGTAAACTTTAATTTTGCAGGTATATTTATGGCAACAATGTCGAAAAATAAACTTTACTGGATATTGCAGGTAGGCGGTTGGGGGCTGGTAGGCCTTGTAATGTTGCTTTTTGCTCATATTTATGACGTGCAGATACGTACTGATGTTCTTTTGAAAAGAATTACCATTGTTTTTTTTGCAGGCATTATCACTACTCATGCATTGAGGGCGGTTATCAAATGGAGCGGCTGGATGTTATTACCCGTGGAAAAAGCTTTACCAAGATTGTTGGTAGCGGTTCTCTTTACTTCCGTTTTATTTAGTGTGCTTATTCTAGGTTCTATTGAAATATTCAACCTTAGTACTGAATCAAAGCAGCAAATTTCTTTTTTCCAGAAAGTGCTTGGTTCTACAATTGATAACGGCCTTTTTATTTTTCCCTGGTTGATGATCTATTATTTTTATCATTATTATAATAAAAGCCGCCGCCAGCAACTGGATACACTTAAGCTGGAGTCGCTGGTAAAGGAATTGGAGCTAAAGACAATAAAAGCTCATATCAATCCGCATTTTATTTTTAATTCACTCAACAGTATCCGGGCATTGGTAGATGAAAATCCTCAACGGGCAAGAAAAGCTGTGACAGAGCTCAGCAATATTTTACGCAGTAGTATGCAGACAGAGAAAATGGAAACTGTGCCGCTGGAGAAAGAGTTACATATCATCAAAGACTACCTGGCCCTGGAAAATATGCGGTTCGAAGACAGGCTGAAAGTAGTTTATGAAATTGATGAGGACACATTAGATCAACCGGTACCACCGATGATGTTGCAGACATTGGTAGAAAATGCAATCAAGCATGGCATCAGCAAGCAGATAAACGGGGGAGTGATAAAAGTGGTGTCTGATTTTAAAGAGAACTACCACGAACTCGTAGTACAAAATACAGGACAATTGAACGGTTCGGTTAATACTGAAGGTTTTGGTCTTTCCAGCACTACTAACCGGTTAAACTTATTGTATGGGGATAAGGCCCACTTTGAAATTAAGCAAATCAATGGCTCTTTGGTAGAAGCGAGGGTATTGATACCAGTTGAAATTCATTAAACACAGCATCGATGAAAGCAATCATTATTGATGACGAACGCCTTGCCAGGCTTGAATTAAGGAAACTGCTCCAGGAATTTCCTGAGATAGAGGTAATTGATGAAGCCGTTAATGCAGAGGAAGCTATTTCCAAGATTGAAACAGCCCAGCCGGACCTGATCTTTCTTGATATACAAATGCCAGGTAAGACCGGGTTTGATATGCTGGCTGAATTGGACAAAACACCTCATGTGATCTTTACAACAGCTCATCATGAATTTGCATTGAAAGCTTTTGAGGTAAATGCCTTGGACTACCTGATGAAACCGGTAGAACCAAAACGGTTGGCTGATGCCATTCAAAAGTTACAGTTGTCTGAAAGTAAAGAAGTGCGGACGGAAACCGAGTATACTAATAACAGTATATTGACAGAGAATGATCAGGTGTTTGTGAAGGATGGAGAAAGATGCTGGTTTGTGAAGCTAAGCGATATACGATTATTTGAGAGTGTAGGGAACTATGCTAAAGTGTTTTTTGGCACCAACAAACCATTAATCTTAAAATCACTGAATGCGCTGGAAGAAAGACTGGATGAAAAAATTTTCTTCAGAGCTAACCGCAAACATATTGTAAACCTGCGGATGATAGAAAAGATAGAGCCATATTTTAACGGAGGTCTGCTACTTGATCTGAAAGGTGGCGAAAAGATAGAAGTAAGCCGCCGGCAAACAGTTAAGTTTAAAGAAATGATGAGTTTATAAACTCATCATTTCTTTATGAAAATAAATTCTCCTCCTTCGTCTCCGGTATTTTTAATAGCTGCATATTGCGGCAGGTTATCTGAATTGCTCAGGATAGCTTTGTAAAAGCCATCAAACAGTTCTTTTGCACTGACAAACTTTTCATTGTTGTCCATTAATGACTTTTTCAGGTAAAAAATGAATTTACTGTTGTCTGGTACTGGTTCCAGGTTGCCACTGGCCATTACTTTGCGGCTGGTTACTGCATATTGTTTTTTTATTTCTTTTGTAGCATCAGGAGGCAGCGCCCTGGTAAAGGCACCGCTGAAGCAGGCATCGGCTATCAGCAAAATATGTTTGGCATTGCTTCTCTTGATCGCCTTATTAATGTCATCGGCAGAGATATAGCTTGCATTCAAACCCTTTTTCGCAGAAGAAGGAATCCAGTAACCATCCACATCACCAAACTTATCTTTCTCTGCTATGCCGTGTCCGGCATAAAAGATAACCAGGTTATCATTTTCAGTAAGTGAATTGCAGCGCTGAACAATGGCCTGCATGATCTCTTCCCGGCTACGGTTGAACAAGGTGTCAATATTATCCGCACTGAAAGTGTACCTGCTCTCCAGGATCGACTTTAATTCCCTGGCATCTTTTACCGGATTTTTCAGATCAGGGATAGCGTCATCGTCATAATCCTTTGCTGCAATTAAGATAGCATAGTATTTTGGCGCAGGTCCGGATGTAATAGGGACATTCGAAGATGGTTTTTCCGGTTTTAGTCCGCGGTTTTCTGTACTTACTCCATTTACCGTAAAGGTCTGGCTGCTGGTATTACCTTGTTTATCAGTTGCTGAAATTACGAGTGAGTTAGCACCGGCTTTTAGAGGAATATTGGCAATGAATAATCCGTCTTCTTCCACTTTATCAATAAGAATATCATTAATCTTTACCTCAGCAATACCCGAAATATCTTTGGCGCTGCCAACGATGGTGGTTTTGTTATTTTCTGCCACAATATCGATACTGGATGATGGTGCCGGATTTTTTAAGGAGATAACCGGTGGCGTTTTATCAGCTGTTACAGCATCAGCCTGCTTTTGTTGTAATCGCTCCATTGCTTCTTCCAGGTCTGGCTGGTTGGCATCTATTACCAGTGATTGTTCATACAGGGATGTGGCTTCCGTAACTTCTCCCAGTTGTTCCAGGATATAGCCGTACAAAAACAAAATATCAACATAAGATCTTTTGGTTTCTTCTTTTATCTCTGTACCATACTCCCGGGAAGCCATGTCAAGGCTGTTCCAGGCTTCTTCCAGTTTACCAGATATAACCTGGGCAACTGCTGTAATAAAATGATTGTAAAATTTATATTTTGGTGTTTCAAGGTAAGTGGTGAATCTTTTCTGCCTGTATTGATCGTAATAAGATTTAGCTTCCTGCATCCGGTGCAGCCGAACCAGCGGGGAAATAATATTAATGTATGCTACACTATAGTTAGGATCTTTTGAAAGGCAGGTTTGATAGTCTTGAACCGATAATTCATAAGCCCCATAGGTGTTATAAAAATACCCCCTGTTGTTATAATAGCCGGCTGTGGCTGGAGAAAGGCTTATTGCTTTTGTAATATCCATTAATGCCGAATCGGGTTCATTTACCTTGAAATAAGCATGGTACCTGTTGGAATAGGTAATAGCATTATTGGGATCATAAAGCAGGCTCATAGAAAGATCCCGGATAGCATGTTCAGGATAGTTTAACTGTCCATAAGCAAATCCCCGGTTGGCATAAGCCCAGGCATATTGGGGATCAAGCCGTATGGCTTCTGAGTAGTCTTCTATGGCTAGATCAAACTGGTTTTTCCGGGCATAGGCATATCCCCGGTTGGCCCAGGCAAATTTATTACCTGGCTGCAGGCTGATACAGGTATTACAATCTGCTATAGCCAGGTCAGGTTCATTCTTTGCTGTGTAGGCACTTGCCCGCCACTGGTAAGCATATACATAATTTGGATCTACGTTAATGGCCATCGTATACTGGATGATGGCCTGGTCATAATTCCTGTTCCGGTAAAATTCATCGCCTTTACTACAATAGTACTTTGCATCCTGCCCGGATGCTGCGAAGAAGCCAATGATGAATATGACTGAAAAAAAGGACTTATAAACAAAAGAATAGAGCCGCATACAACCTGTTTAATGAATAATAAAAAACCAGTGTAATTTTTCAGGGGGCCTGCGGATAGAATAGCATCTGTTTACCTTCCTAATATACTGGGATTATTGGTTACATACAAATATTAAGTATTCAAACCGGTGAAAACCTATGAACCACGGCAAAATAGAAGAGAATGCAGCCTGGCATTGCCACCGATACTATTTGGACGGTAAAAAATATCAGTATCAATTCTATAGATTTGGGCTTCAATAATGTAACGAATGAAAAAACCGATGAAGTCTCTGCTGATCATTTCAGTACTGTTTTTTTTCTTGTTGGCCGGGTGCAAAACTCCCGGGAATTCACAGGGCTTACCCGGGGATATCAATAAGATCATCACTGTTTCTGAAGTGGAGCGGATTGAGAAAGTATTGGCTGCTGATGAAATGCGTGGGCGAAGGGCTTTTACTCCTGATATTGACAAGGCGGCTGATTTTATTGCAGCCGAGTTTAAAGCCGCCGGGTTACAGCCATTCCATAGCAGTGGCAGTTACCGCCAGGAATTCGCCATGGTGAGGACAAAACATCTCTCTTCGGCTGGTAATTTTGACGGAGTGGCTCTTGAAGCAAAGAACATTATTGCTATTACTTCTCAGCCTCAGTTGAAGATAGACCAGGCCTCAGGATATGAAAAGGCTTTTATAAAAGCAGGGGCGAATCTTCAGACCGAAGCAAGAAGACTGGTCCGGGCCAATAAAAACCTGCTGGTACTGGTTGATAAAAGTTATGTAAATAGTTTTGGAAACCTGGCCAGGTTAAAGTCGTCGATGTTTAAATCAGTGTACAATGTGGTATTTGTTTTGTCGGAGACTGATCCGGCGGCCTACCAGATAGAATCCTCTCATGAGATAACAGAACAAAAGCTGGCGAATGTGGTTGGCATATTACCGGGCAAGAGCAGGAAAGATGAATACGTCATTTTTTCGGGGCATTATGATCATCTTGGGGTGGGTAAACCAGTCAATGGAGATTCTATATACAACGGTGCGAACGATGATGCAGCGGGTATAACAGGAGTGATCATGCTGGCCAACTATTTTAAAAAAGTAAAGGATAATGAGAGAACAATTGTTTTTGCAGCCTTTACAGCAGAAGAAGTAGGGGGCTTTGGGTCGCAATATTTTTCCCGGCAAATGAATCCCGACAAGGTAATGGCGATGTTCAATATTGAGATGATCGGCACAGAAAGTAAGTGGGGAAAGAATTCAGCATACATAACCGGTTACGAAAAGACAAATATGGGTGAAATACTGGCGAAGGATCTTAAGGAAACTGCTTTTACTTTTTATCCTGATCCCTATCCGCAACAGCAATTATTTTACCGGTCTGATAATGCTACGTTGGCAAGATTGGGTGTGCCGGCACATACAATTTCTACTTCTAAGATGGATATTGAGCCGCACTATCATAA
>JAKQEA010000032.1 GCA_029558715.1 Bacteroidota bacterium
GAAATAGGTATTAATGTTGAACAATGGGAAAAAGATTACCACAGCGAAAAAGTAAGTCAGGCGCTTGATGAGGACTTTTATTTCGCCAGCCAGTACGGTATAAACTCCGTTCCAACTCTGATTGCCAACGGGAAATATAAACTGACCGGCGCTCAACCTTATGCAGCCCTTGAAGAATGGATCAGCCGCATTAAATAAACTGAAAACTCTAAGATAACTGTATCAAAATATAACTACTCCATACTCATCTGATAATCGATTTATACCTGATCATATGTGGATAGTTTTCTCGCAATAAGATATCAAAAACCTGCAAATAGTCTTTTAAAACGCCTATTATGTTACTAACATTCAGATGTATATAACTTTTTTGCAAGTTCCTGATCTAAGTCATGGCCAGATCTCCCGGTATTAGCTGGCAGAATATTTTTTATATAGCCCTCGTTTATTTACAGTGGTAACAGATGCACTGCAGGAGAATTATAGTAAAAGGTCCTTCTGCCAGCTTTTTGTTATTTATCCAAACTTATACCCTGAGATATTTATACTCATCAGTAATCCCGAATAATCCCTTATGGCAGTATCATCACCTGCAGCACCTGCAATAACAAAAAGAGGTGCGAGATGTTCACTCCGGGGATGACTCTCCCTGGCTTTGGGAGCCGTCTCCCAGTTAACAAGCATTTTATTCCGTTCGCCGGCATTACATATTTCCACTGATCGTGTGAGCCAGTCGTCAAAATGTTTTGATACCACGGCTGCCGAAGATGATCCTGACATGAATCCCTGCATATTATGATAGCTCATGCCAGAACCAATTATCAGAACTCCTTCCTTCCTGAGCGGTTCGAGGGCTTTACCCATTTCAATATGAATTTTTGGATCGAGACCCTTAATCAGAGAAAGTTGAACGACAGGCACTTCTGCATTGGGAAAAGCAACCATCAGAGGAACAAAACTTCCGTGGTCATAGCCCCGTCTCTCATCTCTGTCAGAGCTGAATCCCGATGTCTTAAGTAGTTTTTCAATCTGTAAAGCAAGTCCGGCATCACCTTTGGCTGGCCATTGTAATTTGTAAGTGAATTCCGGGAACCCGTAATAATCATAAAAAAGCGCCGGGCTTTCAGATGAATATATTGTCGCTACAGGCTCCTCCCAATGTCCGGATATTACAAGAACAGCATTAATCCTGTCTTTGTATTTCTTTCCAAGATCTTCCAGATATTTTTTCAGCTTTCCGTAGCCTTCGGGGTCGCCAAAAGCATCATCCATAACATGCCACGGACCGCCTCCGTGAGGAACAAAATAAGCCGGCAGTTTTTCTGAATCATTCATTGTTTTTATTTTCTGATGGTTTTCAGGGCGCTCCCCCATTTCACAATCTGGTCGATCATGTTATTCAAGTCTGTTTCATTGTTGGGAGCAG
>JAKQEA010000046.1 GCA_029558715.1 Bacteroidota bacterium
ATGAGAAGATGCAGGTGGTAACTGTGGAAGAAAAGTG
This sequence comes from Bacteroidota bacterium, assembly GCA_029558715.1. GTDB lineage: Bacteria > Bacteroidota > Bacteroidia > Chitinophagales > Chitinophagaceae > JJ008. The sequence continues at coordinate 38 of JAKQEA010000046.1, forward strand.
CGATAAAGAGCACGTTTATTAATCCCTCATTGTGCCCCCGGATACCGGTGCCGGGGGTGCAATTTTGTATGCACAAATCTCAATTTTGAATTACAAGATTTAGAAACAAACAAGATATCAATATGTTGAAAGAAATATTTGTACAGAGTTATTACCCCCAGGTAAAAGAGGCGGGAATAAAATATGGCATTAACCCGGTGGTGCTGCTGGCCCAGATCGCCATCGAAACAGGGTGGGGCGAGTCGGTGCTGTGTAAGGAGTACTTTAACTTCGGTGGCTTGACAGGCTTCGGCAAACCTTCCGAGTTCTGGTCGGGAACCAAAGTGCAGCTTTGCGAAAAGGGACTTACCTACCGGAGCTACCCCGATGCCAGAAGCGGCATACTGGATATGGCCCGCCTGCTGCGCTCATCCTATGCCTCTGCCTGCAACGTAAGCAACGTACCTGCCGCCTATGCCCAGGAGATAGCCTACAGCCGCTACATCAGCGAGGTAAACGGCGACAACCGCCAAAACTACAAGATGCTGCTGGTAAAGCTATCCGCCACCATGAGCCGGTTGATAGCGCTGCAGTTTCCGGAGTAAGCGCAAGAGTCTTAACTTATTATTGGTACACCCTATTGAAAAAGGAACCGGATGGTATACATTGCTATTTAGGTAGTATACAAATATCAATAGAGGTTCTGTTTTGGAAATAGATCCGTCTCCAGGATGGTGCTTCCCTAAGCATTAAACAAACGATTCTCAATACAAACCCCTTAAAACAAACAGAAAGATGAAACAAGTAAAACAGATCATTGAATTTATTTTGGTAGTGGCAAGCTGCTTTTTTCGGAAAAGGAAACAGCAAAAAATCTACCCTCACGTTCCTGAAGATCCTTATCCTCCTGGCACTTGTAATGGAAGAAAAGGAGATTGCCCTGGCTGCACTGGGTGTAATTGTAACCCTCAGTCAGAAGCCACCACCGGATACCCCGGTGTCTCAGAGCAATACGGAGCCGCCAACCTGCTTGGCTGGTGTTTGATAGCAGTTGCCGGAACCAGTTACCTGTATAAGTTGCTGGTTTAGAATCCAACATAGCAGGCTGGGGATTTACGTATATAAAAATGTTCGCGCAACGCGCAAATAGTTTAATAAATGGATTATCCAAATTAAACAGTCTGCTATGAAACATTGTATAATTAGTTGCGAAAGGAAAAATAACTCTTATATTTGCAATGGGTATTTCTAGTGTTTTTAATTAGTTTTTTTGACATATTAAGAGATAAAGGAGAGTTTAAGAAGAGTCCGGCTCGTGAGAGTGGGACTTTTTTCAATTTTAGTTTGTTTGAATGTTATTTATTCAATATTCAAAGGTTATTGTATATAAATATTAGTTATACCCGTTGGCGGAATTAATTCACTAAAAAATGTCAGGAAATAAGTTGTGCATATCATTGATTATTAGTATTTTAATGGTGATCAAACTATTAATATACAGCTCAATTATGCACAACTTATATGCAATATTCGCTAAATTT
>JAKQEA010000066.1 GCA_029558715.1 Bacteroidota bacterium
GTAAGATAAAAGAACTGGTCTTCATCTATTGCATCACCATGACCAGCTAGATAAATGAATAACCTGTCCCCTTTCTGCATTTTCTTGGCATCAAGCCATTTGAATCCTTTGCTCCAGAAATTGGTGGACAGGGCCTGCTCATTCAGTAAAATAAAAATATTATTGTCACTGATACTTCCGCCGGCTGGTGAACGCAGGTAATCCCTGAACATTTCAGCATCTTTATCAGCATAAGATAATGGCCGAACATATTTGTACTTTGAAATTCCCATTATTATGGCGAAAGTCTGAGGTCCTTTGATGCTGGTATCCCTTGGTGTAGGAGGCGATTGTGCAGTTACCTTAGTCCCTGATAAGAGAATTACAAGACCAACGATCGCTATGGATGAGGAAATTCTCATAAATTAGACTTTCTAAATTACGGATTTACAGGGGAAAGACAGCGTTCACATTGATAAATACCCTGAATTGGGTATCATAAATGCAGGCATAGAATGCGTTAAAATTGTAAGGCGTTGCAACCCCTGGCTGTAGTAAGAAATCATAGGAACAAAACCGCCAACCACCAACAAAGCATTTTCATGAAGAAGCCACTGCATAAGCATATCGGGCAGGGAGCCAAAAGAGTAGGGAGACATTTTACAAAATACCTGTATGAAAGAGATACCATCTTTGCCACAGTATGGGTATTTATTTTCATCGTTGGACTAAGCAACATTCCTTTAAATCTATATGTATTGAATCCATTAAAAATGGGATTGAAGGATTTTGATTATACCGATCTTGCTTATGCAGAATTGAAAAAAGGCAAGGACTCAAAAATAGATTCTAATATCGTTATCATCAATATAGGGCATGCAGACAGGGAATTACTCTCCATGATTATTGATAAAACCGCAGAGAACAATCCAAAAGTAATGGCACTGGATGCTGTATTTTATGAACCAGGTGACTCTCAGCCTGATTCTCTTCTGTCAGCTTCAATCGGCAAACATAAAAACCTCATTGCTGCTACAAAGCTTATTCTCTCCGGTAAAGACGGAGACACGATTTCAACTTCAGGTGATTATTTTAAAAATGCAGCTACATATGGATATGTAAATTTCTTTAGTGATGAACTGGCATCCCTTCGCTACTATGATCCTTTTATGAAGGATTATAAGGGCACTACATATAATTCATTTACCAGCGCTATTATCCAGGCGTATGATCCGGCTGCTTTTAAGAAGATCAAAAAGAAAGAAGGCAAGCAGGTACAGATAAACTATGAAAGAACAGTTGACAAATACCAGGTGATAGAATATGAAAATTTATTGACTGGTAGTTTTGAACGAAAGGCAATTGAAGGTAAAATTGCCCTTTTGGGGTATATCAACAGAGACCCGTCAGATATTCTTGACAAAAAGTTCACCCCGATGAATGAACGGTTTGCCGGCAAATCAAGACCCGATATGAATGGAATAGTTGCGCATGCCAACATTATCTCTATGGTATTAGGGAAAAACTACATAAAAAAAGTACCTTCGTGGGTGAACCTGTTGATATCGATAGTCGTTTGCTGGCTGTTTATGTCTTTCTTTATCCGTTATTATCTTGAAAACCATATCTGGTTCCATTTAGTAGCAAAAGTTATCCAGGTGGCCGCCGTATTGTTATTTGCCTACCTCGGTATTTTTTGTTTCGATGAATTTAATATAAAGCTGGATATGAAGCTAAGCCTGATCGTTATCATTATGGCAGTTGACGTTATCTATTTCTATGAAGCCTGGGCTGTATGGATGCACAAAAAATTTCATTACCATACCATATTCAAACCACATCATCATTGACATACCATTGACCTAAAACAACTAAAAATGAAAAAGCTGAATTTCCTTATTGTTCTTTCTGTACTGGGATTTGCTGCCAGGGCACAAAACAGCAGTTTCCTTCTCTACAGTTTTAAAGGGAATGTGTCGGTTGTAGAAAACAACATTGAAAGCAAAGCCAAAGTGGGCAAAACCATGAATAGTGCTGCTACCATTAAAGTGGGTCCTTCTTCTGTCGTTACCCTCATTTGTAATGAAGCGGCTATGTTCACCTTAACGAAAGCAGGAACCTATAAATTGAATCAGTTTGGCGACTCCTGCAAAGTGAGCAGCAATTCAGTCAGTGCTAATTATGTTAAATATGTTTGGGCACAAATGACAAAACCATCCGGCTCAGCAGGCAGTAACCGGAAAGCTTATATGAATAATGTTGGTGCAGTTACCCGTGGTGTTAATAATATCTGGATCGATCCGCGGCTGGATACGGTGAATTATTCCGGTGGAGAATTTCCTCTTTCCTGGAAATCATATGCTGATGCCAAAGAATTTGACTTTTTTCTTTATAACAGCAGTAATATAGCAGAACCATTTTATTCAACTACAGTAACCAAGTTAAAGATATCTATTCCTGCATTTACTTCACGGATGAAACCAGGTGAAACATATTATTGGGTAGCTGCGGTAAAAGGAGAAGAAAATGATGAAAGAAAAGTACTGAACTATGTCACCAAAGAAACTTTCAATACCATATTAGACAGTATTTTGAAACAGGGAGCACAATTTGAGGCACCGGCAGAACAGGCATATCGCATCGCCTTCATGCTGGAAGATGCTCATTATCTGTCGGAGGCATACCAGTATTACAGCAAAGCCGCCACACTTGATTCGGGCAATGCTTTGTACCGTTCTACCCTGATGTCGTTTAAAAAAGATTATGAGATAAAATAATATTGCATGATAATAAAAAAGGTCCCGCTGTGCCGGGACTTTTTTATTTTTATAAAATGAAGATCTCGTTCTGGTCAATTGGCAAAAATCATGAGCCCACTATAAAAGAAGGGGTAGAAGAATTTACCCGGCGTATTTCCAGGTATTATAAGGTGGAATGGAATATTATACCTGTCCCTAAAAATGCCGGCATGATGAGTGAGATGGACCTGAAAAAAAAAGAAGGAGAAATAATTTTGCAATGGCTTCAAAAAGATGACTATCTGGTGGTGCTGGATGAAAGAGGCAAACAAATGAGTTCAGAAGGGCTGGCCAATTTTGTTCAGGCAAGAGCTAATGAGAGTGTAAAGCATCTTGTTTTTTTAATTGGCGGCGCATTTGGCATTGATGACAATGTATTAAAAAGAGCCAATTACAAATGGAGCTTATCTCAATTGGTATTTCCTCATCAGCTGGTAAGGCTTATACTGGCAGAACAGGTATACCGGGCCTGTACTATTTTGAAAAACGAAAAGTATCATCACAAATAATTTTTATTTTCGGCTATTTAACTATACAGCATGGAATTCACGATCACCCTTGTAATTGTCATAATAACCTGTCTTGTTTCTATAAGTGGCTTCAGCAATCAAAAAATTATTGACGACCTGATCTTTTATCCTCCCTCTGTTAAAAGGGGCCAGGTTTATCGCTTCATCAGTCACGGATTTATACATGCTGACCCGGCTCACCTTATCTTTAATATGCTGGCACTTTATTCATTTGGTGAAGGCGTTGAGTTTTTATATTCATACCCGTTCATTTTTGGCACTAAAAATAAACTGGTATACCTACTACTCTATTTTACTGCACTTATCGTAGCCTCTGTCCCGGATTACCTGAAACACAGGCACCAATATCATTATCGTTCGTTAGGAGCTTCAGGTGCTGTATCTGCTGTTATCTTCTCTGCGATCCTTTTCAATCCAAACACAGGTGTGGGACTTATTTTCATTCCGGGACTGAGAATACCTGGTTATATCTTTGCCATCATTTACCTCGTTATCTCAACGATACTTGCAAAAAGAGGACAGGATAATATCGGTCATACAGCTCATATCACCGGTGCTATTTATGGTCTGGTATTTACCTATATAGCCACGGAACTGTTTACAGATTATGATATTCTTAATTCTTTCTGGAGACAGGTTACGGGTAGTCTATAACCGGGTCAGTGTAAGCCGGAGGGTGTTTTTTGTATTATCAGTGATTTTAAACCGCTCATCAATGCGGTGACCTAACACCCATATGATCTTTTTGTCACTCTCTATTACCCAGGTATTTTCTTTTTCACTTTTTGATAATTTCTGATCGATAAAAAAACGGGACAATTTTTTTTTCTTCTTCATTCCCAACGGGTAGAAATAATCACCAGTCTTCCATTTACGTAATACCATTGGGAAACTAATCCCCTTTGCGTCAAGGCAGGCCGTATCACCTGATGCGGTTCTGTCACTTGCTTTTTTACCAGACAGTTCGATCTGTAGTTTACCGGCTTCAAAGCCGATATTGCTTTCCTTTTCTTCAATCACAATAATCCCTGCTTCTCCGGATTGAACCGGGCTGATGATAAACCAATGACGGTGCCTGATGATACGATATTGCAAGGTTGGGGATTCCATATATTTACCTGAATCACTTGCTGACAGTTTTATTACTTCATCCACCTGCTTTTCGTTAAACCCATACTTACTGATAATCTCATAGATCAGAGCCCGGTTATCATACTGCATCAATTGTTTTACCGGGATATGTATTTCTGCCCCTTTTTTTCTGAATAGTTTTTCTATGATTTGTCCAACAGAAAACTTATACAGCTTTTCAATCCCCTTAAACCGGCTGATATTATCGTGCAGGTTCTCCTTTATCTGCGGATATACTTTGCTGATGGCGGGAATTATCTCGTTACGGAAAAAATTACGGGTATATTTTGAAGACAAATTAGAAGAATCTTCCACATAATCAAGCTTACACTCTTTTGCAAATTGAATCAATTCTTCTTTAGAAAAAGAAAGCAAGGGTCTTTTAATATAACCAAAGGAAACCGGAATGCCTGTCAATCCATGCAAACCGGTACCCCTTAAAAAATTCATCAGTAATGTTTCTATATTATCGTCCCTGTGATGCGCTGTAAGCAGGTAAACGGTTTCCTTACACAACTCTTCATTCACCAGCATCTCAAACCATTCATACCGCAAAGCCCTGGCAGATTCCTGTATGGAAATTTTATTTTCAGTCGCATATTTCTCTGTATCAAAGCCTTTTATTTTTACTTCAACACCATATTTTTCTCCGAGTTTTCGTACAAAATTTTCATCTCTCTCACTCTCCTCTCCTCTCAAACGAAAATTGCAATGGACAATAATAAAATCATAACCAGCCTGCTTGCTCAGTTCGCATAACACAACAGAATCTACCCCGCCGCTGACGGCAAGCAGCAGTTTATCTTTTGGTGAGAAAAGATTTTGCTGTTCTATACTTCCAGTAAATTTATTAAGCAGTGACATTCTAAAAAGTTAGCTCCTCATAAGCCCCCTTCAATTCGCCCAAAGCATGGTTATCACCGGCTCTCTTTGCTTCTTCCATTCCCTTCTCATACACTTTGATAGCTTCTTCCGTTTTATCGTTTCTCTCCAGGAGTTTAGCCAGGTGATAATAACTGCCAATATAGCCCGGCTCCCTGTCTAATAATTCCTCAAAAAGGTACCTTGCCTTTTCATCATCACCCAGTTTAATATACTCCAGTGCCAGGGCATGCTGCAGAAAGCTATCTGTGGGATTTATTTTCAAAAATTCGTTCAACTTTTCTATCCTGCTCATGTTGATATAAAATTTTTACCCGGATTTGCCCGGAATTACCTTTGCAGCACTTATCTTTGCTTTAGTTGCATAAACAACTATTTGATTAACGATTAAATATCACGCAATGAAGATCCTGGTTTGTATAAGTAAAACGCCGGACACAACGGCAAAAATAGCCTTCACCGACAATAACACGAAATTCGATGTCAATGGAGTGCAGTGGATCATTAACCCATATGATGAATGGTATGCACTGGTTAGAGCCATCGAACTGAAAGAAGCTGATCCATCTTCAATTATTCACTTAGTAACGGTGGGCGGTGCAGATGCGGAACCGATCATACGCAAAGCCCTTGCATTAGGTGGCGATGAAGCGATCCGTGTAAATGCAGACAGTCATGATAGTTTTTATATTGCCTCACAAATAGCTGAAGTGGCAAAACAGGGTAGCTATGACCTTATTTTAACCGGAAAAGAGACGATTGACTATAACGGCTCTTCCATTGGTGGTATGGTAGCAGAATTGCTGGACCTCCCCTATGTTTCGCTGGCTACCAAATTTGAATTAGCCGGTAATAAAGCTACTATTACAAGAGAGATCGAAGGTGGTGAGGAAGTAAATGAAGTCGAACTGCCTGTGGTGGTAAGCTCACAAAATGGAATGGCCGAAGCAAGGATTCCCAATATGCGAGGTATTATGGCTGCCAGAACAAAACCGCTGAAAGTAGTGGAACCCGCCGCAGTGGATACATTAACGACTGTTGCAGGTTTTGGGTTACCACCTGCAAAAGCCGGTGTTAAACTGGTTGCGGCTGATAACGTAGAAGAACTTGTCCGCCTGCTTCATGAGGAGGCAAAAGCTATATAAATAACCACCAGTTGCACAATTAAGTAATTGGTACATTGTCAAATTATCAAATAAATCTTATGTCTGTTCTTATATTCATTGATACGGCTGAAGGTCATGTGAAAAAAGCTTCCCTGGAAGCAATAAGCTATGGCACTAAAATAGCAGAGCAACAGGGCTTAGTTGCTGAAGGAGTTGTACTTGGTTCAGTAACTGATGATCTCACTGCATTAGGAAAATACGGTGTGAAAAAAATACACCATGTTGCTAACGATGCATTAAATCATTTCGATGCGCAGGTATTCACTAAAGTGATTGCAGAGGCAGCAACAGCAACAAATGCCAAAGTAATCGTTTTCTCCAATAACCTGAGCGGTAAGGCCATTGCTCCCCGTCTTTCTGTAAGACTCAAAGCCGGGTTGGTTTCGGGTGCAGTTGCCTTACCAGATACCAGCAACGGGTTCGTTGTAAAGAAAAATGTATTCTCGGGTAAAGCTTTTGCCAATATTGCAGTAAGTACTGATATAAAAATAATTGCCCTTAATCCAAATGCCTACCAGGTGACTGCCGGAGAAGGAACAGCGGAAGTAGTTGCTTTAAATGCTGCTGTTGATACTGGTAAAGTAAAAGTTACTGCTGTCAATAAAACCAGCGGAGAAGTAGTGCTTACTGAGGCAGAAGTAGTGGTAAGTGCCGGCCGGGGATTAAAAGGACCTGAAAACTGGGGTATGGTAGAAGAACTTGCAAAAACACTGCATGCAGCTACCGCCTGCAGCCGCCCTGTTGCTGATGCACATTGGCGGCCACATAATGAACATGTGGGACAAACAGGATTTGCTATTGCTCCCAACCTGTACATAGCGATTGGCATATCAGGCGCCATACAACACCTGGCAGGTGTAAACAGGAGCAAAGTCATTGTTGTAATTAATAAGGATCCGGAAGCCCCCTTCTTTAAGGCAGCCGATTATGGAATTGTAGGTGATGCATTTGAAATAGTGCCAAAATTCACTGAAGCAATCAAAAAGCTGAAAGGGGTGGCATGATAAAGAACAATCTGACTCCAGCAGGTAATGTCAAATCGGGCATAAGAAAAGAAGGCTAAAACAGGCTTCTCTCACTTACTATTTTGGCGAAAAACGCTTAGTTTCGTGTGACAATTTTATGAAGAAGATAGAACTGGAAATAGTGGCTTTGTCGCACAGTATTACGCAGACACATTCCTATGCGGTGGTATTGGGAGAAGTGAATGGATTAAGGCGTTTACCCATTGTTATCGGTGGTTTTGAAGCGCAGGCCATTGCAGTGGCATTGGAAAAAATGCAACCCAGCCGGCCGCTTACCCATGACCTGATGAAGAATTTCATGAATGCCTTTGCTATTGAATTACACGAGATCATCATTTGTGATCTGCAGGAAGGGATCTTTTACTCCAAGTTGGTTTGTTCTACCGAAAATGATACCGTGGAAATAGACTCCAGAACATCTGATGCCATCGCATTGGCTGTTCGGTTTGGTTGTCCCATTTATACTTATGAGAATATTCTCGAAAGTGCAGGTATCCTGATGGAAGATACAGCGGCCTCAGGCAAAAAAAAGAAAGTAAAGCAGGAAGTAATGGTGGAAGAAGATCGACCAACAGGTAACGAAGATTTGAAAACCATGACTTTAGAAGAATTAAATAATCTTTTGAATGAAGTACTGGATAGTGAGGATTACATCCGTGCCATAGCGATCCGTGATGAAATAAACAGCCGCAGGAAGAATAAGTGATTTCCTTTATATACCCTATTTTTACTTCGAATATCCATTAACCTATGATAGTTTTCCCTAATTGCAAGATCAATCTTGGCCTCAATATCCTGCGCAAAAGAAGCGATGGATATCATGATCTCGAAACTGTTTTTTATCCTCTTCCCTTCACTGATGTACTGGAAATAATTGAGTATAAAAAATATACCCGTACACCCTCGATTCCATTTACAATCACCGGGCTGCCGGTAAAGGGTGAGGCAGCCAGTAACCTATGTATACGGGCATATAAGTTATTAAAAAGGGATTTTCAAAATCTGCCCCACATCCAGGTCCACTTACATAAAGTAATCCCAACAGGTGCCGGAATGGGTGGAGGAAGCGCAGATGCCGCTTTCACATTGCTGTTGCTGAATGACCTGTTCCGTTTGAAAATATCGCATGAGCAACTGATTGATTATGCTGCACAGTTGGGAAGTGATTGCCCGTTCTTTATCATCAATAAGCCTTGCTTTGCAAAGGGAAGAGGCGAAAAACTTGAAGAAGTAAATGTTGATCTTTCCAATTATAAATTCATCATCATCTATCCCGATATACATATTGATACAGGCCGGGCTTTTCTGAACATCACTCCTGCCCTCCCGGCGAGGTCACTTAAAGAAATAATAACTTCCCCCTTACAAACCTGGAAAGATGAACTGGTCAATGACTTTGAGAAAGTTATCTTCCCTGAACACAAAGAAATTGCCGCCATAAAAGAGAAACTTTACCAGGCAGGGGCTATCTATGCTTCTATGAGTGGCAGCGGCAGTACCGTGTATGGCATCTTTGAAAAGCAAAGCCATCCTGAATTACAATTTCCTGATACCTACTTTGTAAAAGAAGTAAACGCCAGACAGGCAGATACATAAGAGCCAGGTTTGCCATCTTCTCCGCTTTTAGTATCTTGCAGTAAATTCATTGCTATCACACATCCGGCTTACATATCTTTCTTTCTGAAAAAGAACCTCGACCTGCTCAATCATCGAGGATAATTAGTTGCATGCCGGTTGTACCGGCCGTTTCCGTATTCCCTTTCTTTTCTCATCACTTTAATCTTTCAATTATGTTATCAACTATAACTATGTCTGAAAAGACACAACATTACCTTGAACTGGAAGAACAATCCGGGGCTCAGAACTATCATCCCATTCCTGTCGTACTGACCCGCGGCAAAGGCGCTTATGTATGGGATGTGGATGATAAACAATACTATGATTTTTTGAGCGGATATTCTGCAGTGAACCAGGGTCATTGCCATCCTGCTATCGTACAGGCATTAACGGAACAGGCACAAAAGCTCACATTGACCAGCCGTGCTTTTCACAGCGACCTGCTGGGTGAGTACGCCAGGTATATCACCGGTTATTTTGGCTATGAAAAAGTACTGCCGATGAATACAGGAGTGGAAGGTGTTGAAACTGCTATCAAACTTTGCCGTAAATGGGCTTATGAAGTAAAAGGGATTGAAGAAGGGAAAGCTGTCATTATTGTATGCGAAGGAAATTTTCACGGCCGTACATCAACTGTCATTTCTTTCAGCAGCGATCCGTCAGCAAAGAAAAACTTTGGCCCCTATATGCCCGGCTTTAAAGCTATCCCGTTCAATGATACTGCTGCACTGGCAAAAGCACTGGAAGATAAAAATGTAGCCGGCTTCCTTGTAGAACCTATACAAGGCGAAGCAGGTGTACTGGTTCCTGATGATGGTTACCTTGCAAAAGCGAAAGAACTATGTTCGGCTGCGAATGTTTTATTTATCGGTGATGAGATACAAACCGGGCTGGCAAGGACAGGTAAAATGCTGGCCTGTGATCATGAAAATGTAAGGCCTGATATTTTAATACTGGGTAAAGCACTTAGCGGTGGTATGTTACCGGTAAGTGCCGTACTGGCCGATGATGAAATAATGATGACGATAAAACCGGGTGAACATGGATCTACTTACGGTGGCAACCCGTTGGCCTGCAAAGTAGCGATGACAGCACTGCAGGTATTGAAAGATGAACAGATGGCCGCTAATGCTGCCACAATGGGCCAGCTATTACGCAAGGGGTTAAAAGAATTAGGCTCAAAGCATATCTCACTGATCCGTGGTAAGGGATTGCTGAATGCAATAGTCATTACACATCATAATAAAGAAGCCGCATGGGAGCTTTGCCTGCAACTGAAAGAAAATGGCCTGCTGGCAAAACCCACTCATGGTGATAAGATCCGTTTTGCACCTCCATTAGTGATAACGGAACAGCAGGTAAATGAATGTGTCGGGATAATTGGCAAAAGCCTCTCAACACTTGATTGATACACTTAATTGACTCAAAAAAAATAAAAGGCTCATGTTTCCATGAGCCTTTTCGATCGGTTTTTCTTCCTCCTATCGTACAATAAATATCTTGCCCAACTTCACTTCTCCGTTGCTGATATGAAGATTGTACATACCGGAATGCAGTGAAGATGGTAATTGTATCATTTCAGTTACAGAACCTCCGTTATGGTTTAGTTGCAGGCTATGCACCTGTTGTCCTCCTGCATTATACACCTGTACAGTGTACAATCCTTTTGGCAATTCAGTAGCCTGCAATGAAAGCTGGCTACCGCTAACAGGGTTAGGATAAATGGTGATTTCCATTTTACCTCCTTTGGTATCCACTCTTACGATCACACTGTACAGTTTTCTTCCGTCTGCTTCTGTTGCCTGGATACGATATAGATTCACACCATCAACAGGCAAAGCGTCAAAGAAAGAGTAATCAGCACGGCCACCATCGTTCTTAAAAGCAGCCACATCTGAGAGGCTAAGGAATGTTTGTCCTGATGCGGATCTTTCCACTTTATAGTTCAAGACATTAGTCTCTGTCAGGTTACTCCATTCTACTTTGATACCATTGCCCTGCTGGTAAGCTCTTACATTGGCAAATTTTACCGGTAAAGGGGTACTGCTGCTGTTACGAAGTAAAATGCTGGCATTAGCTACAGTAGAGAAGTCAGCGCTGTTATTATCTGTATCCACTCCGTCAACAGTACGTTTGATACCTCCGTCTGTCGGAGATGATGCAGAAGCTGTTCCTTCAGTATAAGTACCCCCGGTAATAGTTCCATATCCCACACCATCAATAATTACATTATCACTTATTCTGACAAGGGCAATTTGTCCTGAAGGGTGGGCAAAACCAGATGTAAATGAACCATCCCTTGCTAAGGCATTCGTTAACCCAACTGTTATTGTGGCATTCGGAGATAACAGCCAGTACTGATGCGGAAGTAATGTACCGGATAAAGTGCCACCCGCTGAACCCGAACTGCCCGAAGCAGCCTGGTAACGTATAGCCAGTGTAGAGAGGTCAAATGTTTTATTGGTAGTATTCACCAGTTCAATATATTCATCGGAAGCTGCACCATAATCAGGACTTACCTGGTTAATCAGTATTTCTCCGGGCAATACAGCAACAGCCGGGGTAACGTTTATTTCCACACCAGTGCTCCAGTTAGTCCCTCTCCGTGTAAATGCTTTAATATAATAAGTGGTGCCATTGGTTAGACCAGTAACAACCTGCCCGCTGGTAATTCCTTTGTACACTACTTTACCACCATCAAAAGCGGTACCGGTGCCAAGGAAGTTTAGGTCGGCTGTATAAGCAGTCCCATCGCCGGAAGGTGTGCCTGTAATACTTGCTGCCTCTTTCGCTACAATCATTACCTCATCAAAGCAGGCATTAGGATTTGTCCAGTTAACAGTAACCTGTCCGCTTGCAGTAATGCCGGCTAATCCCGTTACATTCTTAGCACCGTTGATCACTTCAAAAGCAGTACTTTCTGAACCGGTAACGAAAGGTGTTACACAATCAACCCTGATCTTGTAACCTGTCCCTGAAACAGAACCGGCCGGGATAGTGATATTGATAGAACCGCCGGGATCTGTACCCGTAACAGAAGCTGAACCGATATTGACCGGTGCAGCAAAACTGCCAGCCGCATCACTCAGCAAAGCATTAAAGGTGGCGGCTGTATAAGTTCCGATTGAAGTATATGAAACAGTACCGGCTGCACCTGTGGCACCATCCACACAGAAAGGTGATGTAGCCACCGTAGTGGTGGTAATAGAACTGCCGCCTGTGCTGGCAGTAGTACCGTTTAATTGTACGTTAACTCCGGTTACTGTTGCATCAAAACCTCCCGTACCACCTGTAGCAGTGGCGTTATAACCATAAAGACGAAAAGTAGTCGCCGCAGTTATGTTTGTTAATCCAGAAATGGTGATTGTATTTCCAGTTGACAGAGAGGCTGGCATACCAGTTACCGATCCAAGATCAGCAACATAACCATCAGCAGAAGAACGGAGGGTAACTGAAGCAGGCCCGGTACTGGAGTGATCCCAGTTAAAAACAAAAGAAGTAGGTGTAAAAGAAAAACCGGCATTTGGGGTGACGGTAAATTCAATATAGTCATTACCCGTTATCGCCTGAGCCAGTGTATTGCCGGGAGGAGTACTTGTATTACCGGTATTGAACCAGTTATTACCGCCAAAACGGTTACCGTTCGCTGACCCATTAATACCAGGCCCCAAAGTAAGATTGCTGGCTGCAATGTTAGCATTGTTAAATACACTGGGCTCTGACAACTCTGTTCCTGCATTACCAAATGTGTTCCATTGTAATAACTGCCCTGATACTCCTGACACTGCCGATACAAGGGCAAGTAAAAAGTAGATTTTTTTCATGCTTGCTGAAATTTAAAGTAAATGAATGTTCGTCCGAAGGGAATGGATCAGCGTTTCGTAGATTTTATACAGGATTGGAATCAGGTCTGCAAAAGTATTGCCCCGGTTGCCGGGCATCAAACTTTCTGCATTAAGAAAACATGAACAAACAGGTTTGCACCGGCAATACCTGCTATCATATTTTTTATTGCAACTGCTGCATGAAACATTTATGCTCTGTCATGCAATACAATTGCGTAAATACTTTGGGTAATTAATTCAAGATTCAAGAGGTAGCAGAGTATCAAAAGTTTCGAAGTACAGGTTTAAAAATAAGGAGTAAAGGTTGTTTTTCAAATAACTGTTTAAAGAAATTTATACTTGTGGAAAATTAAATAAACCTTACTTATTGTTTTACAAACCGATAAGATGTTTTGGCCTCTTGCCCGGATACCACCAGGTGATAGGCACCGGCCTGCAGACCGTCCAGGTTCATAATAATGCTGTTACTTCCTGCTGCAGCAGGAACCTGCCATTGTTTTATCATTCTTCCCGATAAATCGTAGATACTTAACTGTACAGTACCTGCTTTTGCGGTACTGATCGTAACTACTGCCTGGCTATGAACAGGATTGGGTGAGATCGTTGAAATAAGCACTCCTTTATCATCATTAATGATTGCCGTAGTATTTGAGTATTTAACAGCACCGCTGGCCCTGTTTACTTTTATACGGTACAGATTCATTCCTTTTTGCAATGAAGCATCTGTAAATGAGAACAGTAACTGGCTTATACCGGGTGAGACTATTCCTATTGTTTCAAAACTACTTCCGTTTACAGACCGTTGTATTTCAAAACTATTAACTCCGGCACAGCTATTAATATTGAAGCTGATCACCCCGTTATTATTCACTTTTTTAGACTCGCAGGAAATAATACAATCAACAGAGAGGATTATAGTGCCTGTTACTCCCAGAGAATAAGGTACAGGAGTGTTGTTAATGGTAAGACCAACTGCTGAGGTAACAGTATGCGGTGGTCCCGGTGTAGACATGATAGTTGTATTGCCCACAGATAAATGCCAGGTAGTAAAATCGCTTTGTAATATTTCCATACTGGCTGGCTGGGTAATTGCAGTACCTGTAAGCTCACCGGCATTATTACTGTATTGATACTTTACCGTAACTCCCGGAGTGGTAGCCGAAGCATGAATATACCATGTTCTGTTTACGGCATCTGTGGGAATAGCACCATTAGGATCAACGATACCTGTTCTTACTCTTGCTGAATAATCAGCATTGTTTCCATTTGATATCTCGAGCGGATTATAAGTTGTTTCACCGATCGGAAAAACTTTTGCCGTAGCATCAATTGAATTTAATTTCAGCACTCCCCCGTTCACATCAGTTCTTATATAACTGGTAACAGATCCACCGTTAATTGTTCCAGTAACGTTTAGATCATTAGCGCCCAACTCTATATAAGTGTTTGTTGAAAGCAAATTAACATTGCCATGCACAATTTTGTCAGAAGTAACTGTAACAGTAGTCCCGGTTGCAGAACCAATCTCCAATCCATCGGCTGTTGGAACAATAAGGGAATCAGTTCCTCCCAACTCTGCTGTCAATCCATTAATTATAAATTTTCCTGAAGTGGCTCCATTTACTGTACCTGTGCCCCTGATTCCGTTACGAAAAGTTTTTGTTCCTGCATTTTGCCAGACCACATCGCCATTGCATTCAAAAACACCATTAATAATAGTGTTATTTCCTAGTCCTCCTCCAACTGCTATTTGCACAGAATTGCTGGACCTGAATATGGGGATAGTGACTGCATCAACATTCGGGAAGTAAATCACGTCTGAAGTTGAGAAAGTTCCAAAAGCAGGAGGCGCCCATTCAAGTATTGATTGATGCTGATAAACGAAGTTATTAGAATTAACACTAAGTGCCGGAGGAGCGTTAGTAAGCCCTCCAACAGTTAATCGTAAAATACCCCCGGTTGATACATTTACAGTCGCCCCAGCTCCAGAAAATGTTGGCAGATTGTTTGCAAACGACAGAGTGAAGATTCCGCCATTTTGTATGTCCACATCATCACCAGTTCCATCATCAATTGTAAATGTTCCGGCTGAATAAATCAGGTTGCCACCATTCTGAATTGTCAGCTGATCTGCTGAAGTACTGGCATCAATCGTAATAGTATAACCGTTTCTTATTGTAATTGTATTGGCAGCAGAAGTAGGTGGAACGATAGCTGCTACCCATGAATCTGTTCCTGTAGCGGATGTTTCCCATACAGAAGGATTACTCCAGACACCTGTGCCAATAGTGCGGTAATGATCAGTACTGGCAGGAATAGCTGTAGTGATAACCAAACTAAGATCATCGATACTCAAACCATCATCAGCACCAGTAGGGTCAAAGTCAATCCACCTAAAAAATATTGTTCCTCCAACCGGAATATTTAATCCATTTACAACAGTAGCCACAATAGCCCTGTTAGCAGGAAGATTACCATCCAAAGCTCCGGGGGTTCCTGTGCTATTAGGAGCAGCAAAATCTAATGCTCCCAAAGGAGTCCATGTGCCATTGCCAAGAGCTGTTGCATTAAGACTATATTCAAAATTTAGCCGGTCAGTTCTCCCTGTTGCGCCAAGTCGCCATTGCTCGCCAGTATAGCTTACTATAATTGCATTTATGGTATTCCCCGTATTATTGATCATCCAAAAACCAAATCTAGGATCGAGTGCTGATGATCGTAATCCGCCCAGTGCCCTCTCTGCAGATCCTATCGAACCAAAACTATATGTATCCCCTTGGTTACTTGAACCATTTCCTGTATTATATGTGAGATCAGCATTGGTTCCTGATTCAAAAAAATACCACCCGGCTGGCAATACATCAGAAGCTCCCGTACTGGCCAATGAATTAAAATCCTGTGAGTAGTTCAACCCTGTTAAAACATACTGGTTATATCCTGCAAGCGAAAACAGTAAAAGAAAAAACAATAAATAAACCTTCCGCATAAGATAAGTGTATTAAATGCCTGTTTCGCTTTGAGGTAAGGAAGGCATTTCGGAAGGATTGGAGAAAATAAAGTTAAGGACTTAGACCCAAATAATGCTGTTATGAAAAGATGATGAAATCCCCGGCTG
>JAKQEA010000069.1 GCA_029558715.1 Bacteroidota bacterium
AACAGTATGTCGCTGGGCAATATTCAGCTTTCAGTAGATATGGTAGCAGCAGCAAAAAATAAAGGCTTTGATATTACTACTGAGCTGTATCCCTATACTGCCGGTTCCACCGGGCTGCAAAGCGCTATGTTTGATGAAGGATGGCAGCGACGGCTTGGCATTAGTTATGGCGACTTACAATGGGTGGCTACCGGCGAAAGGCTTACTAAAGAAACATTTGACGCCTATCGTAAAACGGGCGGGGTAGTTATTTTGCATGTGATGAAACCGGAATGGATAAAGACCGGCATTGCAGCCCCGGGTGTAATGATTGCCTCAGACGGAATGACCTATGCAAAGCTGGCCCACCCCAGAACGGCAGGAACTTTTTCAAGAGTGCTGGGTAAATATGTAAGAGAAGATAAAGTGCTTGATCTGATGACGGCCCTGGAAAAAATGACCTTGCTTCCCGCAAAACGTTTGGAAAACATTGCTCCCTCCATGCGTTTCAAAGGAAGGATACAGGTGGGTGCTGATGCTGACATTACCATTTTTAATCCGAACACTGTTATTGATAAAGCAACTTTTGAAAAAGGCCTGGAGTTTTCAGCAGGTATTGAATATGTAATGGTGAATGGAAGTTTTATTTTAAAGAATGGAAAAACAGTAGCCGGTGTTTTTCCGGGGCAGGCAGTATTTGGAAAGTTTAAAAAATAAATCATGCGAAAAACAACATTCCTTGCCAGTATAATTTTTTATGTAGCGTTGTTGCAGGCCCAGCAAACAACCACTCCGGGCCAGCAGGCCGTACAGCAAGCTGTCATCAAATTTTTTGATTCATTATCCAACCGGGATTCTGTCAGTCTGAAAAATTACAGCACAGCAGATATTACTTTGTACGAATATGGCCAGGTATGGAATATAGATACACTTATCCTGAAAGCCATTACGCTAAACCAGTCGGCTGATTTTAAACGAACTAACAGTTTCGAGTTCATTAATACAACAGCAGATAAAACTACAGCATGGGTTACGTATCGTTTGCAGTCAGTAATAGTAAAAGATGTAAGAGTTATTGCCACCGGTTCTTCGGCTTTTGAACTGGCCAATAAAATAAACGAGCCACTCACTAGCCGTAAATGGGAATATCATTTATACCCCTTGTCGTTTGGCGAAATGGTGGCGCATACCGGTTTACTGGAAGAAAAAAGGTTATTGCATCACCGTTTGTTGTATGGTTACTATCCTGAAATAATAACATCCCGGGGAATGAACAATGCCTGTTAAAACAATTAGCCAACAGCTACCTGTATAAAGATATTCTTACCTGGGAGCGGATACAAAAGCCGGATAAATTGGAAAAATTAGTACAGGCCCTGGCCTTTCAAACGGCGCAATTAATAAGTTACAATGAACTCGGCCAGCTATGCGGATTAAATGCTGAAACAGTAGAGAAATATATTAACCTGTTAGAAAAAGCCTTTATTGCTTTTCGCCTGCCTTCCTTTGGCCGTAACCTGCGCAATGATACCGGGCAGTTATGGGAGAACTGGTTCATCAGCGAACGGATGAAGTTTTTGAACAATTGCCAGCAACATGTTTCCCGGTTTTTCTGGCGTACCCTTGCTCAGCAGGAGGTGGACTATATTGAAGATGCCAATGGAACCATCACGGCTTTTGAGTGTAAGTGGAATCCCAAAGTAAAAGGTGCGGTAAGCAGGGCTTTCAGCAATGCATATCCAACGGCAGTTACGCATATTGTAAATCCTGAAAATGCAGGTGAATTTTTGTTGTAATCAGCTATGAAATTCCGCAATGTATACTATGGCAGAAGAATAAAGCGATCCGGCTGGCAACGGCGAAGAAAACAATTGAGGAACTGGAAAAAATAAATAAATCACCGGTTACTAAAATTATTCCTTTTCAATACCGGCGGCCGCATTCACTTCAAAAAGAATTGAACTCTTGATTTCGGGGAACACTGATATGGCTATTATGGCGCTGGATATTCCCGCCGGTTCCTGTATTATCAGAGTGTAATTACCGGAGATATCACTAATGAAAATGTTCTTGATTAAATTTTTTCAAAATTCCGTACCGGCAAATAATTTTTATCAGATTTTCAATTTTGTTGAGTGGTCTTTCCTCCTGGCACACAGGTTCAAACATGATCGGAAATTGGCTACGAAATGTAATCCCTTTTTATTAATAAAATACCCGGACATAGCCGGCGTTTGAACCGATGCCATCATTTCCTGTAGCCCCAACGGCAATACGAGAGCCATCCGAAGAAATGGAAACCGACGAGCCGAACGAATCACCTGCGGCCTCCCCATCTATATCCGACCATACCTGGCTCCAGGTACCCCCATATAATTGATAAATTCGTACATGACCGGCTGCTGCTCCACCACCATCATTTCCATATCCTCCAATCGCAATCCGGTTTCCATCTGCTGAAATAGAAACTGCTGCTCCGGAAAAATCATTGCCGAGTTCGCCATTAATATCCGCACCTATTTGATTCCAGTTGGTTCCATTCCATTCATAAATTCTGACATGGCCTGCATCTGATCCGCTTCCATCATTGAATGGCGCTCCGATGACGACCCTTGCACCATCTGCCGATAATGAAACTGAAGTACCTGACTGATCGTTTGCTGCTTCACCATTTATATCAGCGCCCAGCTGAACCCAGTTGGTACCATCCCATTGATAAATTCTGACATGACCTGCAGTTGATCCGCTTCCATCATTTTGAGGTGCTCCAATAGCTAGCCGGGAACCATCAGAAGAAAGAGAAACCGAATAACCGCACTGGTCGCCGGCTGCTTCACCATCAATATCGACGCCCATTTGAATCCAATTGCTTCCATTCCATTCATACACCCTTACATGGCCTGCAAATGATCCATTACCATCATTAGAAGGAGCTCCGACAGCAAGCCGGGAGCCATCAGAAGAAAGAGAAACGAACCAGCCTGATTGATCAGCGGCTGCTTCCCCATCAATATCAACACCAAGTTGATTCCAACTGCTTCCATCCCATTCATACACCCTCACCTGGCCCGTACTTGATCCGTTACCGTATGCACCAATAGCAACACGGTTGCCGTTTGATGAAAGGGAAACCGACCAGCCGGAATTGTCAGAAGCAGCTTCACCATTAATATCAGCTCCAAGTTGAACCCATACTGTTCCATTCCATTGGTAAACTCTTACATGACCGGCGTTTGATCCGTTTCCATCATTTTGTGGTGCCCCGATTGCGATCCTTGCACCATCTGCCGATAATGAAACTGAAATGCCTGACTGATCATTTGCTGCTTCACCGTCAATATCTGCACCCAGATTCTGGGCGGGGGGTAATACTGAAGTTCCATTAATCATATTCACCCATGATGTTCCATTAAAAAATTGAATTTGCCCGCCCGGTCCGCAATCTGTACAGTAGATCATAAGCCCGGCTACAGGTGAAACAATACTATTGCGTTGCGAGCCCGTTAACCTGGGTGGCAGAAAGCCTTTGGAAGTACTGCTCACATCTAATTGGGCAGAAGCTTCAGGTGTAGTAGTCCCAATACCTACCTGCGCTGAAGCATCCTGTAAAGCAAAGAAGAGAATAGCAACCAAAAGAAGACATCTTGGAACGTTATTAGTAAACTTCATGACTGAAAAATTTTTGATGATTTATTTTTTTAGCGAAGAATAATTTTCCTGGTAACATTATTGACGTTCAAAAAATAAGTACCTCCGGAATATCTGCTGACATCTATGTGTTCAATGCCTGAATTCATGAACCGCTTCCACAACAACCTGCCGTCTGTTGAATACATTGCCATATTACAGGGCATAAAAATCTGAAGGACTAAAAATCCATTTGATACAGGGTTGCCCAGTACAATAAATGGCTGCTGTTTTTCATCAAACATTAATGTTCTTACAGGACTGTAATTGCTGCTGTTATCTAAATCCGTCTGCATAATGCGGTAAAAATTGACCCCCTTTACCGGATCTTGATGTATATACTGGTAGTAGCGATTTCCACTGCTGTTCCCGGCGGCTGGTATCAAAGCGATATTTGTCCAGGTGACGCCATTGTTACTATGTTGCACAAAAAAATATTTGGAGTTTTGTTCGAAGACGGTTGTCCATTCAAGCTTTGCACCGCTGTTTTGTTTGGTGGCATTGAATGTCAGCCAGGTTACGGGTAGCGACAATAATTGGCTGGCCAGGGTCAGCTCACTTAATGCAATACCTGCCAAACTATTGGTCAGCACGAAATTATTGGTACCGTCGCGACTGTCTGCAGGATGAGAGGACCACCCGGTACCATTATGAATATTTAATGTAAGTAAGTTTTCAGCGATACCGTTCAGTTCAGCACCATCGGTATAACCAAACTGTATAGATCCCGAAAAATGGTTACTGTGGTTGCTGAATTGATATACCCTGGAAATATATGGATTGGCTGTAGCATGGATTGCGGTGGAAGATTTGCTTATTATAAGATCATTAATCGTAAAATCTGCTGACGGGGTTATGGTCAATTTGTCAATAGTAAAAGGCGTTCCTGCCAGGATCGTGAGGCCCGAACCAGAAGATACCTTTACTATTTGGGCATTTATTGCGCCTGAAGAAATAATAAAAAGCAGAAAGTTGACGATTATTTTCATGCAAATAATTTATTGGATAATTATTTGAAGAAGCGATATGTTTTGAATAGATCCATTACCTAAACCGGTATTTATAAGGAAAGATAAGCCTGCGTCTGTCACGGCATATTACCCCATTGGGTAGTTTTGAAAACGTAATCATTCTTAGCAAAGGGAATGAAGTAGAACAGTGACTTAATTGCTTTTCATGGCGTCCAACATTTCATCTGTACATTGATTTAGCCTCTCATTGAATGCATCTTCCTGGGCTTTGTCTTTTATTATTTTACCCCAGTTCTCGCCCTGTAATTTGGAACACTCCATCCGGATTTTTTTAGCCTCAGGGTCTGAAAATTTTAATCCTTTTCCTTTTTTGCGGCATTCGCATACTTCTTCCGCTAGTGCAATCCCATCCGCTTTCTTTTTCCCGCCACAAGAAAAAAGAAGAATGGCCAGAACAATAAGACAGGTATAATTTTTCATTTGCTGTAGTTTAATTTATCAATAATTCACTGTGAGTTATCCTAATTTCCGAGTGTATATTTCTTCATACACTCACTGTTGTTTTTCGTATAAATTTCCAATTCCGTTTTATCCACCGAAACCTTTTTATAATTTTCTCCCTGCAGGTCAAGACATTCTTTCCACATTCTTACCCTTTCCGGGTCATCATACTTCATACCTTTTGTTTTCATTTTGCAATTGCACACTTCATCTGAAAGGGCCGCTCCGTCCAATTTTTGTTTTTTATCGCTCCCGCATGATAATAAGAAAAAACTTATGGCGATAATAAATAAATAATTCTTTTTCATAATTATAATAGTTCAATCGTTTGGACAAAGTTTTTTCCGGTCAGAAAAGGAGTTGATAAAATTAATGGCATCCTGGTCTTGCCTTACACTAATATCCAGGTTCACTAGTTTTAGTTTTGACTGCGCTACCCCATCCACATATCCGTCATTTACCTGAATAGTGCCAATCATGGTAATAGTTCTCGCAATTGCGGATTGTATGTAGATGTAGGATTTTGATGTTAAGCTGGTGGTTGTATAATTTTTGCAGTACTGGTCCTTATATTTCATATCGCCCCCAAAAGCTTCTTTTGCGGCTTTGTCGTACATTTCTTTTCCTTGCCAGGAAAATTGTGTTTTGCTGCCATCCACCATCAGGTGGGGAGCCAGTGTTTTTAGCATTGCTACTTTTAATAATTCTGGCGTACCGTTTCTAAGTAAATCATGAAAGAAATCAGCCATCTCTTTTGCGGTTTTAAAATCAGGAACTTTTAGTTCGGGTAATGACTCTATTTCTTTTTTTGCAATCTCCTCGGCCAGGGTATATGCCAGTGTTTTCTTTTCCAATTCTCTTATTTTGCCTTCAGTAAGTTGTTCTGTAGAGAGCACTTTGGTATTACTTGAACCTGAGCTTGACATAAACCGTTGCATAGGGTCTTTAATATTATCCCTGTAAAATCTTACTTCAAATTCTTGTTCCACTGTTTCTACAGAATGGTTAGGCCCAAGCATATCAGCATTTATTTTCATGTAGAAAACTACCAGGTTAGGGTTGTTCCAGGTAAAATACTTTTCCTTCACAAGAGTGGGGCGGCTGTTTAGTTTTACAATCTTATTAAAATAAAAACCATAGAAGGCATTCCAATCTGTGGAAATTAGTTTTTCTATCTCGGCTTCGGTTGGGTTAGGTATGCCCTCCCATTCATTATAGCCTGTTCTGAATTTTTGATACGAATATTTCGTTCCACCCATATACTGATACACCGCATCGCCAACCACTTTAACTACCAGCCCCGGATAGTCTTTTGATTTCAATCGTATATGCACACCCCTTACATATTCCCAATTGCCGCTCGAAGAGTTCCATTGACGGGTGCCAGTGGTTTTGGTAAACTTAATGTCAAGCGTTAGCGGTGTTGTTAAATCCTTTCGTATCACCGCATCAGATGGCTGGGCAACTACGCTTAAAAAAGAAACGATGGAAGCCAATAAACAAAAAATCCTGTTCATAACAAATGGTTTAATCATTCTGAGTGACTGGTAAGATAAAATTGCAGCAGGATTGTGTAGTCTTTATTACCCTTTAGGGTAGTTTTTAGTTCGTCATCAATTTCCTTAACCGGGCGATAAGGGTAGAACGGGAATCAGCGTCCAGCTTCTGATGGATATTTTTGATATGTGCCTTAACTGTGTTTATCGAGATAAAAAGGTCTTCTGCGATTTGATTATTTGTTTTGCCATTGTAGATAAGCTGCACTACACCAAATTCTCTTTCTGATAAAGGCGAAGGAAGATGACGGTTTATTACATCGTCATTTAGTTCCGGGAACCGTAGTTTGCTTTTCTGTGCATGGTTATAAACAGCTATTTCCATAGCAGCAAACAAGCCTGCATCACTGAACGGCTTTACAATATACCCGGCTGGTTCTGTATTTTTTGCATGGATCAATGTTAGTTTATCCGAATAAGAAGTGAGATAAACAAAAGGTAAAAAGTATTTTTCATTTATGACTTTTGCAATTTCAATACCTTCTTCTCCCCCATTCAAATTAATATCAAGTACAACCAGGTCCGGAGGGTTATTTTTCAACTCAGCCAATGCATCATCTTTGGAGTAAACAATAGCAGAAACTGTAAAATCATTGTTTATTAATGCAGTAGCAATATCTTCTGCTATCAGAGGCTCATCTTCTACTATAAGTACCCGCACTTCAATCATACTATGCCGGGTTTATAGTTGGTAATAGTTATTTCTACTTTTGTTCCTTCCTCGGAATATACTTTTATTTCCCCCTTCATTTTCTGAATAAAGGTTTGTATCATCTTATATCCAAAAGTTTCTTTAAACCGTGTATAAAAATCATCGGGCAGCCCACTGCCATTGTCATACACATTCAGCTTCAGAATGCCATTCTCTTCCTTAACCATTATTTTAATAGCCCCTTCTTTTTCACCCGGAAATGCATACTTCAGGCTATTCGTCACCAGTTCATTCAGGATTAATCCAACCGGCACCACCGTATCAACATCAAGATGCAATGGTTCTATTTCTTTTATTAGTTTAATTCGGTGGGGGTGAATATTGTATGACTGGAAGAGGTTTTCGCTCAACTTGCTGATGTAATCCTGTACATCTATTCCGCTCAGGTTATCATCCTGGTAAAGGTTTTGGTGTATTAATGCCATGGATTGTACCCGGTTGCGGCTGTCCCTTACGGCTTCCTGGGCCTGTTCATCTTTTATATAATACGATTGAAGTTTTAATAAACTCGACACCACCTGCAGGTTATTCTTCACCCGGTGGTGAATTTCTTTCATTAGAAATTCATTTTCTGCCAGCGATTTTTGAATAATAGTATTCTGTGCCGCCAGCAACTCCTTTTTCTTTCTGCTGGCTTTGTATGCTACATAGGCCAATCCTGCCATACCAAGCAGAAAAACTGAAGCAATGATAAAATAATTTCTCTCTCTCTTTCTCCGCTCAGCCAGTGTGGCGTTGATCATATTATCATTATTCAGTTTTTCTATCCTTTTTTCCTTTTGCCCGGTTTCATAAATAGCTGCCATCTCATTTATCTGCCGGCTATTTTCATCTGTAAATAAAGTATCTGTCAGTTGTTTACTTTGCTCAGAATACAAATAAGCTTGCCTGTAGTCTCCAATGTTGAAAAAGTTTCTTGCTATCTTTTTTAAAAAAATACTTTTCTGCTCCGCCCTCGAAGTCTGCGTTGAAATGGCAAGCCCCAACTTGTAATAAACACTAGCCTCCGCAAACTGCCCTTTATTGGAGTATACATCGCCTAAGGATTCGTAAACAGAAAAGAGGTTGTTTTTAAAATTTTTTTCAGAAGATTTTTTTTCCACTTCTTTTAATATCAACATAGCTTCATCATACTGACCAAGATTAACCATGGCAGCAGCTTTATTCGCGTTTGCAGCAAGTATGTCGTTATCGGCGTTAAGTTTAATTGCCTGTTTTAATGACTCATCGGCATAAAAAAGGGCACTGTCATATTTTCCCTGGCTTTGAAATGCACTTCCGGTATTGATCAATGAATTCAAAACTCCTTGCTCATCGTTGATTTCCTTTTTGAGTACCAGCGATTTTTGGTAGTAGGCAGCCGCATTTTTATACTCCTTTCTTGAACGATACACCAGCCCGATATTATTATATGATACAGCGATGAATCGTTTATTTCTCGTCTTTTGTCGCAGGTCAAGCGCTGCAAAATGATTTCGTAAAGCCAGTTCATAGTTTCCCCGAAAATAATAGGCAATAGCTATATCACTCAGGATGTGGGAAGCCCCTTCTTCATTCCGGGCTGCTTTATATACAGCTAGTCCTTCGTTTAAGAAAAATAAGCATGAGTCAAGGTTATCTTTATAGTCATAGGCTACGCCGATAGATTGAAAGCCCATGGCTATTTTTGAAGGATCGTTTATTCTCCTGGCTATTTCAAGAGCATTTTGCCCAAAAAGTATAGCAGAATCGGGATCAGATTCCCAAAGACGGGTTGCTATCAACCGGTTGGCGTCAAATAAAAGAGAATCTGTTTTTGAAATAATCAGAACATTCCGCAGGGAATCTAATTCATGGTTTTGGCTTTTTGCCGAAAGCGATAATAAGTTAAATAGCATGATTATCTGAAACTGGCGGCTGTTCATATTTAAATGTACAAACAATGGCTGAAAATGATGATAGGATAAACAGCACAAAACTATTTTACCAACACGGTACTTTTATTACCTTTTAGGGTGATTATGTATACAACCGGAAGCCTTTTTAATAAAGGATAAAACGGGTAACTGGTTTTCTTTTGGTGGATAACAGAAATAGCTGATGCGGTTGAATTTCATTTTTTTATATTGAAATTAGCCGGAGGAAATAGCTAACTTGCAAAAATAGTTTTCATGCTTGGAGATAATACTATCTGGAGAGGCCGGTTTATCCGGTTTGTAGTCTATGTGGTCGTTGGTTTTCTTTGTGCTTTTTTATACAGGTACCTGAAAAAATAACTCCCGGCCTTGTTTCTTCTTTATAGCTCCTCAGCTTTCTGTAACTTTCAGGAATGAAATGGATAATTTGTCTTCTGCTTATGCCGGCTGTTCTTTTCGGGCAAGATTGTGATATTCTCATCACCAATGGAAAAATCATTGATGGTACCGGCAACAACTGGTATTACGGAAATATTGCCGTGAAAAACGGTAAGATCATAAAGATTGGGAGAGACGTGAACCTTTCAGCCCAAAAAACCATTGATGCAAAAGGTCTCATCGTTGCGCCGGGTTTTATTGATGTGCACACACACCTGGAAGACGATGAAACCAAAGATCCGGAAGCAAAGAGTTTTATCTATGATGGTGTTACCACCTGTATTACCGGCAACTGTGGTTCATCCAATGTGGATATTGGTAAATATTTACGCTGGATTGATTCGCTGAAACTTTCTATTAATATCGCCACGCTTATTGGTCATAATGATATCCGCAAGGCAGTGACGGGCCGGGCCAACCGGGAGGCTACTCCTGATGAAATGAAGCGGATGGAAGAACTTACTGAAAAAGCTATGAAGGATGGCGCCGTTGGTTTATCAACCGGTCTGATTTATATCCCCGGCACCTATACCAAAACACCGGAGATTGTTTCTCTGGCAAAAATTGCAGCTAAGTATAATGGTGTATACGCTACGCATATGCGGGATGAGGGTGACAGTGTAACACAGGCTATTGAAGAAGCGCTGACGATCGGAAGAGAGGCAAAAATTCCCGTAGAAATTTCGCATTTCAAACTAAGCGGCCAGCACAACTGGGGCAGAAGTAAAATAACCGTACCAATGATTGAAGCCGCAAGAAGAGAAGGTATTGAAGTAACGATCGATCAATATCCTTATACCGCCAGCAGTACTTCTATCAGCACTTTATTACCTGATGAGGTGTTGGCAGACGGACAGGATTCAATTAAAGCAAGGCTG
This sequence comes from Bacteroidota bacterium, assembly GCA_029558715.1. Lineage (GTDB taxonomy): Bacteria > Bacteroidota > Bacteroidia > Chitinophagales > Chitinophagaceae > JJ008. The sequence continues at coordinate 10,618 of JAKQEA010000069.1, forward strand.
AAACGGCCTGAAATAAGAAAGCAGGTAACCAATCATATACTGGCAAGGCTGAAAAAAAGAAAATTGAAACATCTTGGTTATGCAGTGGTAGCCAATTACCCGGCAGACAGTTCTTATAATGGAAAAAGTATTGAACAAATCAATCTTGTGAAAGGAAGAAAACATAAGGCAAAGTATGAAGCAGAAACGGTGATGGACATCATGATGAACGGCGGAGCCAGTGCCGTATTTCATGGAATGGGTGAAGAAGATGTAAAGTTCATTATGAAATATCCCTTCAATATGTTTGCAAGTGATGCCAGCATCCGGAGACTGGGTGTGGGGATGCCGCACCCCCGTGGCTACGGTACCAATGCCCGTATACTTGGCAAATATGTCCGGGATGAAAAAGTTATTTCATTGGAAGAAGCCATCCGGAGAATGACCTCCTTGCCGGCGCAAAAATTCCAGCTAAAGGATCGTGGTCTTATCAAAGAAGGGATGGCTGCAGACATTGTTATTTTTGATGAAAAAGAAGTGAAGGACATTTCTACGTTTGAAAAACCGCATGCTTATTCTACTGGTTTTCAATTTGTATTGGTAAATGGTGTGTTAACAATTGACAACGGCATCCACACCAGGGCAAGAGCTGGCCAGGCGATACATCATAAAAGTCTGTAACACCGTTTCTGCTTTCCGCATAAATACTGCGTATTACTACCAGCAAAAGCTCATTGCCCAATTGTGTAGTTGTGTGAGCTCGCAGAAATTTCTACTTTTATGTCATCAATTATTTGACTAAATTTTTGACTATGAAAAGAAAGAATATCTCCCTGCTGGTAAGCTTATTCCTGGTGTCAATTGCATTTACGGCAAAAGCTCAGCTTAAAGACGGTGAAATCATCAGGATCAAAAATGTAAAAAGTGGTAAATATGCCAAACCAGCCAATCTGCCGGCCGGGGGTCAAGAAGTAAACGCACAGGTTATTTTATACACCCTTGGTGAGGAGGCTCGTATGAAATGGAAAGCCATAGCCGTTGCGGGTGGCTACTTTAAGTTTCAAAATCTTGAGACGAACAAATTCCTGGGCGTACTCAACAGGAGTAAAGAGCAGTACGGATTTATTTGTCAGAAAAATGAAATGGTCCCCAGACCTATGAATGTGACACCCATCAATAATGAAGACTTATATTGGAAACTTGAAAAAACTGCCACGGGTTATAAACTAAAAAATAAAAACTCCGGCCTTTTTGCTGCAGTGGAAGGCGGCGGAGTTAACAATAACTCAAAACTTATTCAATGGGCAGACCAGGGACAAGCCGACGCTGAATGGCAGTTTGAAACTGTTGGTACAAATAACTCCGCTGCAACTGGTAAAAAAGTATTGTTTGATGTGGTATTGAATTATATCGCCGTTTCTGAAGCTACCCGTAACCGGATTGATAATGGCGATTGCAGAAGAGTATTCGGCCAGGTAAGCACTGAACTCTGGGAACTGGATGAAAATAATGAAATGAAAACAAGACTGCGTTCCTATAATAATATGTCGGAGTTTGTTTATAACCAAACCAATTTCCAGGGTCCGCCTACTGCAGGATTAAGTTATTACCAGGATGATCGCAACGCATCTGCCAATAGCCAAATGGGAAAAGTAACTTATAATATTCCTGAAATCCTGTTAAAAGAGAAAAAGCTGATGCTGGTTGTAAAAACCTTTCTGGGTACCCGCCATAAGGACAGTGATTTATCTTCATTCGATGCCTTAAGAATGAGTGAGGAGCTGCGAAGCACATATATCCTTGATTATAGATCCAGCCGCACCGAAACCATTGAAGCCATTACCGATCTTGCGAACACTAATCAAAATATGAACCTGCTGAACCTTGTAATTCCGTTCAGCAATTTTGCCCGGGCAGATGATACGCATAAACTCTGGGTAAAATTCACTTGTAAAAAGAACTGATACTTTCCCTGAAAACGATCATACCAGCAACCTCCGGGTTGCTTTTTTTTGAGTATTGATTACGACCAGTAACTTTAAAGTACTTAAATTACCTATATGCGGAAATTGCTGATCATCCTGAGTTTATTCCCGGGATTTGTTGTGGCACAACAATCAGCTACCTCATTCTATGACAGCCTGCTGCAACAGCAGGCATCTCAAGGATTCAGTGGTGTATTATTGGTAGCAGAAAAAGGAGCCGTTATTTATAATAAAGCAGTTGGATACCGTGAGTTTGCCGGTAAAATCACTTTAGAGGAATCAGATATTTTTGAAATGGCCTCGGTGTCCAAGCAATTCACTGCCATGATCATCATGATGCTGAAAGAAAAAAGGAAATTGAAGTATGATGATCTGCTGGAAAAATATATATCCACTCCCTACAAAGGGGTCACCATACGTCATTTGTTAACGCATACCAGCGGCCTTCCTGATTACCAGGCTATCATGGATAAATACTGGGATAAAACAAAAGTGGCGGCAATGAAGATTGTATTTCTTATTTAAATAAATATGTACCACCGGTTCGTTTTCAACCAGGAGAAAAGTATGAATACAGTAACACTGGTTATTTATTGCTGGCCAGTGTAGCAGAAAAAGCCAGTGGCAAAGATTTTATAGCACTATGCAGAAAATGGATCTTTCAACCGCTGAAAATGAAAAACACCGGTATCAGGAGTCTGCAGGAAAAAGCAGCTGTAAAGAATTTTGCCATTGGCCATTTTTATGTAAAAGAAAGAGAACAATATATCCGGGCAGACTCATTCCCCTCTTCTGATTATACCATCTGGCTGGGAAACCGAAAAGGCCCCGGTCGTATCAGCTCAACAGCCACTGATCTCCTGAAATGGGACCAGGCTTTATACACCAACAGGCTGATAAAACAAACAACCCTGCAGGAAGCATTCACCCCCATGAAACTGAATGACGGAAGCTCCTCGGACTATGGGTTTGGCTGGAGGCTGAAAACAGATTCTTTACTGGGAAAAATTGTATACCATACCGGAGATAACCCGGGTTATAAAACACAAATAATCCGTTATATTGATAAAAACAAAACAATCATTCTTTTGAACAACAATGCTCATGCTGGTTTCGGAGCAATAATAAAAGGTGCAGAGACTTATCTTTGATTATTTCAATAACACTTTACACATGAAAAAACACTTTGTCCTGTTGGCAATTGCAGCTCTTCAGCTATCACTTTTATTTGCACAAAAAATTACTCCTGCCGCTACTCCTGAAGCAGCAGGTTTTTCTGCAGAGCGGCTAAAACGTATAGACAAAGAAATGAACAGCTGGGTGGAAAAGGGATGGATGCAGGGCGGCACTGCACTCATCATCCGCAACGGAAAGATTGTGTACTATAAAGCCGCAGGATATAATGATCTCGATACTAAAACACCCATGCAAAAGGAACACATATTCCGCATTGCATCACAAACCAAGGCCATCACCAGTGTGGCCATTATGATATTGTTTGAGGAAGGAAAATTATTACTGGATGACCCTGTTTCAAAATATATACCTGCTTTTAAAAAGCAACAGGTGCTGGACAAGTTCAATGCAGCTGATACAACTTATACCACCGTGCCTGCCAAAAAAGAAATTACGATCAGGGAATTACTGACACATACATCAGGATTGGGTTATGCCCAGATCGGATCCAAAGAAGCCAATGCTATTTATGCCAAACATAATCTAACGGCTGGCATTGGTGTACATGATGATAAACTACTCGATGCTATGAACCGGCTGGCCAAATTACCGCTGATGCACCAGCCGGGAGAAAAATGGACCTATGGTTTGAACACAGACCTGTTAGGTTGCCTGGTGGAAGTTATTTCAGGTATAAGCCTTGATGAATTTTTCAGAACAAGGATTTTTGAACCACTGGGAATGAAAGACACTTACTTTTTAGTGCCAAAAGAAAAAGCGAACCGGTTAGTGAATTTATATCGTGAAGATTCAACCGGCAAACTGGTAAAGTCTCCCGGTAATTTACTGAATGGTGTTACCGTAACTCCGGCTTACCCACTTGAGGCCAGCACTTATTATTCAGGCGGAGCGGGACTGTCTTCCACTATTTATGATTATGGCATATTCTTACAAATGTTGTTGAATAATGGGGTATACAATGGTAAAAGGATACTGAGTCGCAATGCCGTTCGTATGATGACCATGAACCAGATAGGTGACCTGTCAAGAGGTGATGATAAATTTGGCCTTGGCTTCCAGGTAGTAACTGAAAGAGGTAGTGCCAGAACTCCTGCCCAGGCCGGAACTTTCAGTTGGGGTGGTGCATTTGCCACTTCTTATTGGGTAGATCCAAAAGAAAAGATAGTAATGTTGTTTTACCGCCAGTTGCAAAACACAACTAAAGGTGAAATGGTGGAAAAATTCAGGGCACTGACTTACCAGGCTATAAATGATTGATGCCACTTTATAATCGATCAGGAAAATCCTTTACGGTCAGGACAACTGAGGGGGAAGCCAGTGAATAATTACATAACCTGCTTCAGTATTTCTCTTTCTGAATAACGAATCAGGGCTTTGAATTTTTCATACCAGTCTTTCCAGCCGGTACCACCAAGCTCCTTTTTCAGTTCTGTTTCATAATCGGCTAAGGTGGCATAAGGCAATTCAATGATGAGGCGATAGCCTTCCCCGGTAAAATCAGTAAGAATGCGGCTTCCCGAAGGCTGCAGTAGTAAATGTTTTTGCATGCCTTCATCAATCAGTGTTTTGACTTCGCGGTAGCGGCCAAACTGCAAATGAAAAATTTCACGAACAATGTACATAACAGTTGCTTTAAGGTGATGGAATCTTTTCTTTTGGCAATTCCCTGATATGGTACTCCTGTATCAATGGTGGATTTTCGGGAGATAAAGTAAAATAGATTTCAATAGCTGTTTTCTCGCCCTGCAAAATAAATGAGCCCCTTAACTGGTTCTCTGGTTTCATTTCTTTAATCGCAACGATCTTCCCTGCTTTTGCATACAGGTCCTGTGCATGTTTCTTTAACGTATCAATCGGGTAATCAGGAAAGAAATTCTCAGCAAAAATGCCGCTTTGTTCAGCATTGTTCCAATCGGGCAACAACTTTACCAGTTCATTTTTCCTTTTTTCTAAAATAGCAGATGGCAGAAGTTCACTGGGTTTCAGGTCTGCCAGTTTGATCAGTGTGTCAAGTACTCTTAAGTTCACCGTACCAAATGGTGAATAAGTACGATTGGCAAATGCAATGACACCAATTCCATATTCCGGCATGATGCGCCACTGGCTGCCGAATCCAGGCAGGCCACCACTGTGTGAGATATAAGTTTTTCCATCACAATCTTTCATCCACCCAAGACCATAACAATAAGCAGATGTAACAGCACAATTTCTGCCATCGGGATACTTAAAATTGGGATTAAATCCATTCCATCTCCAGGGATGATGCATTTCCCGTACCGAATTTCTTTTTACCGGTCCTGTTTCTGCAGCATTCGAAGGCGGCCATGCTGATAAATGAAAAGCCACATACTTTGCAAATTCATCAATAGAAGTAATCATGCTGCCCATCGCTCCCCAACTGCCATCCGGTGTATCATGTAATAATTGTTCTTCATTCCAATTGTTGTTCAGCCAGCGGTAACCATGTGCCAGTTTATCAGCAGGCACATTCCCGTACTCCCATTCGGCATTTTTCATACCCAGTGGTTGCCAGATACTTTCCTTGATATAATCCTGGTAGCGTTTGCCCGAAACATTGGTAATTATTTTTCCTAATAATGCAAAACCAAGGTTGCTGTATTCGAAAGCAATGCCCGGCGGATTTGAAAACGAAATTTGTTTGCCAATAAACTCCATCAGCTCTTTATCCGTATCCGCCAATTGACGATCACCCCATGGGTTGTCTTCCGGAAAGCCAGCACCATGTGTCATCAGGTGCCGGACAGTGATATGCGGTGCATCAGCAGTTGGGTATTTAATATTTTTCAATTCAGGGATATACAAATAAGCCGGATCATCAAGATCCAATTTTCCTTCATCCCTTAATTTCAAAATCGCCATCGCCGTAAAACTTTTGCTCATAGAGGCGATTCGAAACATAGATGAAGAAGTGACAGGGATCCTCTTCTCCACATCAGTATAACCATAACTGTTTTTATAGATCAGCTGGCCGTCCACCACGATACCAAAGGAAATACCGGGAAAATGATTTTCTACTGCATGCTTTCTGTATATGCTATCGATAACAGGTAATACCCGTTTTATTTTTTCTATTCTCCCGGCGTCAGTAAACACAGCCGGATGATATAAAGAATCATACTGTACAGAAGTACTTTTTCCCGTTTGTTTGTTTTGCTTACAGGAAAAAAGAAAACTGGCTGTTAAAAAAA
>JAKQEA010000099.1 GCA_029558715.1 Bacteroidota bacterium
TTGAATCATTTTTCTGGTTTCAACATTATTTCATCCCCTCTCCTGCAGGAGAGGGGTGGATGGGCTGACTAGTTGAGTTAACAGTTGAAGGGGTGAGGCAAATCCCTTTCCTGTCTCTTCAGCAAATGTTTTATTTTAGGAGATGAGTATTGCTGATGAATACGCAGATAACCTGCATAAGGGTGCGAAGGGCTCCACTTTCGAAAATGCCCGCCTGTTAAGGCAAAATGAAACAGATGCAGAGAAGAAACTATGGCAATATCTGAGAAACCGGCTTTTAAATGGCCGGAAATTCCGCAGGCAACATGCAGTAGCTGATTATATACTTGATTTTTATTGTCATGAATGTAAACTGGCGGTGGAACTGGATGGGGTAATACACGAAGAACAAATGAACCGGCAGTATGATATGGCAAGAACAGAATTCCTGAATAGCATGGAAATAACCGTTATCCGGTTCAGGAACGAAGAAGTGATGAATAATATGGAGTCAGTACTTAAAAAGATTGCTGGGTACCTGGATTGCTAACCTCACCCGGGCCTGCAGTTCTTTAAAAACAAACAACTTTCGTCGCCTCTCCTCCAAGAGAGGAATAAATGGGCTGCCAGTGTGAGTTGATAAATGTGGGGTGAGGTTTAAAAAGTAACAATACCATGCCTGATGGCCAGCATAGCCAAGCCCACCCGGCTTTTAACATCCAGTTTTACGAATAACTGATCTCTTAGTGTATCTACCGACCGGGGATTTAGCCCCATTTGCTGGGCCACTTCCTTATAAGTAAGATCTGTACAGGCCAGTTTCAAAAAGAGCAGTTCCTGTTCTGTCAGCAGTGCTTTTTGCAGGCCGGGGCTTCCTTCGGGATTCTGCCTGAACAAGTTTACTAATTTACCGGTAGCATGGTTGGAATAATAATAGCCGCTCTGAACCACAGACCGGATGGCAAACTGCAGTTCGGAAGGATGGATGTCCTTTTTTAAAAATCCTTTTACCCCTGCCTGAAGCAGCCGGATAAGAGATAGTTCTGAATCATACATGGTGAGCATTAGTACATGAATGGCCGGATAGTTCTTCTGCAGCCAGGCGGCTGTCTCATATCCGTCCATTCCGGGCATATTCAGGTCCAGTAAAACCACATCGGGTACAGGGCCAGCCTGCACATGCTTTACCAGTTCGTTGCCATCGGCACACTGGTGAACTACTTTACAGTTTTCAAAATTTTCAATCAGCGAAGCCAGCGCTGTCCGAAGCAGAACATGATCGTCTGCCATCGCTATTTTTATAATGGGTTCTGTTTTCATCGTTATTCAAAAGGTATTGAGAAAGAAAGAATGGTTCCTTTGCCCGGCTGGCTATTCGTTTTCATTTCACCTTTCAGCATAGCAACCCTGGTAGCCATATTCTTCAGCCCGGCCTGCCCGACATTTGCTTTGGCCATGATAAGTTCTTTATCAAACCCGTTTCCATTATCGGAAACAGAAACATGCAGGGTTTTGGTATTATAATGCAGGATAAGGCTGGCTTCGGTAGCCTCTGCATGTTTGATGATATTATTAAATGCCTCCTGGATGATACGGAAAATAATCAGTTCTTTCGGGCTTTCCATATATACAGGGTCGCCGGTGAGTTCGTATTGGATACTGAATAAACCTGCCTGGCGAATACGTTGAATTTCTTCTTCCACCGCTTTCAGCAACCCCTGCTGGATAATGATGTCGGCATTCAGGCTTTTGGAAATATCGCTTAGCTCAGCAATTGATTTGGTGATCAGCCCAATTGCTGCATTCAGCTTTTCAGTATTTTTTTCCCTGTTATTCCAGTCCAGTGTATGCAGGTTAAGCTTGGAGAGGGTGAGAGAGAGGGTAATATTATCGTGTATTTCACGGGATATATGCTGAAAAGTTTGTTCCTGTATTTCTAACTGAGCCTGGACAATACTTTTTTCGAAATCCATTTGTATTTTATTAATTTTTTCCAAATACATTATTTGCCTCCTCCGGTGCAGGAAACTAATAAAGATTAAGAAGGCGGACATCAATATTATCAGGAGTGTAGTTAATAATATTATCAAACTCATTCAGTAAGTTGTTTTTTGAGTGATAAGGCTTTTGAAATTGCCAGGAAGAGAAGGCCTAATGAATAATAATGAATTGCAAAGAGTAAAGTGTATAATTTTTTTTCATTGGGATACAGTGAATCCCCGGTACTCATAAAAGGGATTGATGCTGATGCATATATTAAAACGCCACTGCTAATCCAGAATAAAGGGCTGTCTTTTAGCGATAAGACAGTTTCTTCTTTATTGACTTGAAAGAAGTAGTGAAGACTAATAAGCAATAGCATTATAAACTCAAACATGTTTAAGAGATAAGAAGCATGTAAATTTTTTTTATAACTAAAACTGGTAAAAAATAATAGAAAAATAAATATTACTGTTGAAGTAGTTATTATGAATCTTGAAAAAAGTAAAATTTTCTTAAGTCTGTGAGATTTGATAATGGGGAAGTATAAATAATAAAAACTGATAAACTCAATAAAAATCACCAGGTTATTGATAAGCAAAATATACAGATCTATCTCTTTGTTTGAAATTTTAAATACTTTCAAAACAAGCATTTGAACCAAAGTAATTGCAATAAGAATAGTAGTAGAATAAGCCAAAAAAAGTGCCTGCAATTTATTTTTTCTGAAATAAATTATTGAGAAAATAAAATATGTGCTTATACAGCAAAAGAGAAACAAATCGGCATAATACCTTTTCTCAGTGAGAGTAAGAATTTTTTCAATTAAGGAATCATTCATGAACTAATCTAAACACAGTTTTTCAAATACTGCAATTTATACTTTCCGAAAAACCTCTTTTTTT
>JAKQEA010000104.1 GCA_029558715.1 Bacteroidota bacterium
ATAATCTATCCATACACACACACCTTCTGTCCATGTTGCAGGTGCATCTACTGTAATCGGGTTAGCTGCTCCGGAATAAACAGTCGGGGCCGCTACCGTTGTAGTATAATTTGAATAACCAGCGGGTGGTCCCGTACCACAAGTGGATGCATTATCCAGTGTACTGATACGTACCCTCGTAATTACATCATCATCTGTACAATCTGATGCCGGTGGTGTACAATAACAGGCTGAAGGCAATGCCATATTAACCTGTAATGGCGTTGAAGTACCCTGATTGGCGCCACAGTTTACATTGCAACGGTAATAAGTGGCAGCAGTCTGGCTGGTTGTCAAAGTAGCATTTGTCGCACCGGTTATATTAGTCCATGTGGTACCATCAGGTGATGATTGCCATTGATAAGTAACACCTGATCCGGGTGTAGCAAGAGATAATGTAAAGTTCACACCTGGGCAAACAGGATTAATTGAACTATTTGTTGCCCCGGGCGCCGGAGTACCGGTACAAGGAGCTACTGCTGTATAAACAACATTATCAACTCCAATATAATCTGAGTTGGCACCTGAAGGGCCTCCGCTGGTTACAAAATAGCGGAAAGCCAGGCGACCGGATGTTGGCGCTGCTACACCGCTTATAGTAACTGTGTACTGAGTCCATGCATTAGGATAACCAGTTGTGGTCAATGTTGGATTAATGTCCAGCAACAATGTTGTAAAATCGCCTACATCATTTGCCGTTGTTCCTGCATTTGTGCTGGCACCATTCAGGCTCATTCTCACCTGTAACCTGTCAGGAAAGGCAGGGGAAGCAACAGTCCTGGTATAAAAGGTGAAAACGTCTCCATTCTTTATGGAAATGTTTGGCATGAATAACCAGTTACTGATTGTGTTGTTTCCGGCAACACTGTTGAAATTACAAGCTGCATATGATGTAGCAGCTCCATTCTGTGCGGGGAAAACCCCTGAGTTTCCCTGGAACCATAATGGGTTGGTTCCGGCGGGTGTACTAAGATTTTGCTGTGCCCAGCCCGTTGGAAGAGGGGACATAACCGCAAAGTCTTCACTGTAAAGCACCTGGGAGTAAGAAGCCTTAACAAAAGTGAATAATATCACTACCGTTAAGAGAGCTTTTACAAACAGGCGGCTTAAACTTTTTTGCGTAAAATTTAATTGCATAGTCCTGATTTTTAATTATTAAAACATTTACCGTTTGCCAGACCGGCGCCGGTGATTATTTGCAGAAAGGAAAGAAATGAGAATATTGAAATGAGGTGTAAAGATTTACTCATAGCAATTTTTTGGTTTCGTAAAGTTATGTTAACCAAAATAAAATACCCGCTTCTGCGGGTATTTATTTTATGAATTGACTCTATTAGAAAAAATCACCATTTATCAACCTCTTCAGTACCTGCACCCGGAGTAGTATTGGTTTCTGCAACCGGATCAGGTATGGGATTGCTTACCACGACTGGCGCAGCTTCAGCTTCATGATTTGTTTCTGCGGCAGCAGGATTGTACTCGTCAACATTTTCATCATGATTAAAAGCATCGAAGTCAAAATCAGGCATCAATTCTGTTTTTACATAATCAACAGCCTCACCCAATGCCTTAATGAATTTATTGAAGTCCTCTTTATAAAGGAAAACTTTGTGACGATCATAACCATTGTCATCAAATCTTTTCCGGCTCTCGGTAATGGTCAGGTAATAATCATTTCCCCGTGTAGCTCTTACATCAAAAAAGTAAGTTCTCCTCTTTCCTGCACGGATGCGCTTACTGTAGATACTCTCCATTTTCTTGTCGTTATTCTCGTACGCCACTGTATAAGTTTTTAGCAGTTAATGAATTACTTTGGTTTTGGAAGTTACAAATATATAGATGTTTTCGAAACGGCCAAATTGACTATTATTTCTTTAACGGGGAAGCCTTAAATCCACCCACTTAGTTTGCCGCCTTGTCCTGCTGTTGCTGCTTCCTGTACAATGTTGCATAGTATCCTTCCTGCCGGAGAAGCTGTTCATGAGTCCCTTGCTCTATAATCCTGCCATCCTCCAGTACAATTACCTTATCAAAACTCAACATCGAAAAAATCCGATGGGTAATAATAATAGCTGTTTTGTCCAGCAGGTATTCATTGAGGCTCGTAAGTATTTCCCGCTCGGTCCTGGCATCAACAGCACTTAAGCAATCATCAAATACCACAATACCAGGATCTTTTATTAATGCCCGTGCAATCGAGATCCGTTGCTTCTGCCCGCCACTCAGCGTCACCCCTCTCTCTCCTATCATCGTGTCATATTGTTGTGAAAAACCAGCAATTTCCTTTTCTACACTTGCTTTAACTGCAGCTTTTTCCACATCTGATCTGGTAAAATGATCCATGCCAAATCCAATATTATTCTCTATCGTTTCGCTGAAAAGAAAGACATCCTGTGGCACATAACTTATTTGTTCCCTAAGAAGGGACAGATCTATCTGCCTGATATTATGGCCATCAATTTCTATCGAGCCCTCTGACACATCATACATCCTGAGTAATAATTGAGCAATAGTCGATTTTCCACTTCCCGTACGACCCACAATAGCGACTTTTTCACCTTTCTTTATTTCCAGGCTAAAATCCTTCAAAGCATGTATACCGGTATGAGGATAAACAAAATTGACCTTATTAAATTTTATATTGCCATCCAGTGAGGTTTTAACCAAAAGTGGCTGATTACTAATTGTTGGTTTGATATCAAGAAATTCATTAATCCTTTTCTGCGAGGCCGCAGCTCTTTGGATCATACTTGCTGTAAGACCTATTGCACTTACAGGAAATGTCAGCATATTTATATACATGACAAACTCTACAATAGTGTTAATTCCGACGTTATGTCCCCCCTTTATATAATACAAGCCTCCTATCATTATAGTAAGTAAGGTGCTCAGTCCTATCAGTAAAGTGATAGAGGGGAAATAGATAGCTTCTACCTTTACCAGCCCCAATACATTTTTCTTAAATTCTTCTGCATTACGGGTAAAAAAGCCAAGCATTGCCTTTTCCTGCACGAATGATTTTATGACCCGGATACCTGAATAAGATTCCTGTGCATTGGTGGTTAGATGTGATAACGATTCCTGTATTTTTTCGCTCCTCTTATGAATAGTATTATTCACCAGATAAATGGTAACAGCCAGAATAGGAAGCGGGGCCAGCACATACATTGTAAGTTCGGAGTCCCTTTTAAGCATGAAAAAGACACTCAGCGAAATAACAGATACGAGGTTTGCCAGGTACATGATAGCGGGTCCTGAAAACATCCGAACACGGCTTACGTCCTCGGCTATACGATTCATAAGATCGCCGGTACTTTGTGTTTTATAAAAAGCCGTATCTAATCTCTGATAATGACTATAAACTTCATTCTTTTGCTCATACTCAATGTAACGGCTCATTACTATAATCGTCTGTCGCATTAGAAAAAGAAAAAATCCTCTGAGCAATGCCAGTATCAATATGACCATCCCGCATAAAGCCACCACCTTACCAATTGAAAAATCATTTCCTTCTACTGAATTAATGAATCCGTTGACCAGGCCATCGTAATCTGGTTTTTTTTCTGGCGCTTTGTAACCCGGAAGGTTTAAAGACCGCTGTACAAAATCAATTACAAAGCCAGTAACCTGGGGCGATAAAACGTTAAAATAATTGGATAAAAAAACAAACACAATACCAGCGCCAAGGCGGACACGGTATTTCCAGAAGTATTTATTCAGCGATTTGAGATGTTTCACTCAAAAAAAATTTGATGCGAAGGTAAATGAAGTGGTATTAAAGTTTGGGTTGAAATAAATGAGACCGTACATTTGCGCCGGAGAGATGGCAGAGCGGTCTAATGCGGCGGTCTTGAAAACCGTTGACCCAAAAGGTCCGGGGGTTCGAATCCCTCTCTCTCCGCATAAAGACCTGAAATTTGTGCAAAATTTCAGGATTTCAAAAAAAAAATGGGGCTGTCCAAAAAGGGGCAGCCTTTTTCAGTTTTTGAAGGTGGTTTATTCACATTTGGACTGTATAAATAGAGATTGCAAAAGGCTAATTAGTTTTTAAAATTTGTTGTACAAAATATACTATGCCAAAGCCTCTATTTAAACCGTATGCGCAGAACCAGGTTTTCTTGTTCCCGCCCAGTATTGAGAGCATGATTGCAGATAATCATCCGGTTCGGGTAGT
>JAKQEA010000106.1 GCA_029558715.1 Bacteroidota bacterium
GGTACAGAAATGGGAAGTACTGTTACTACCCGGGGGATATATGAAAAAGATACGGTGAAAGGATATGTACCTGACCAGGACATAACTGCACCCTGGTGGGCCAGCAAAGCTGAAGACTGGTGGACATTGGCAGCTACAAATGATTTCTGGCTGGGAGGATTTGTATGGACGGGTATGGACTATCGTGGTGAGCCTACTCCTTATCAATGGCCCAATATCAATTCGCATTTTGGGATTATGGATATGTGCGGTTTTCCTAAGAATATTTATTATTACTACAAAAGCTGGTGGACGGATAAAGATGTATTGCATATTTCACCACATTGGAACTGGAGAGAGAAAGCGCCGGGTTGGAATAAAAAGCAAGGCGATCCCGTGGATGTATGGGTAAATAGCAATGCAGAGAATGTAGAGTTATTTCTGAATGGGAAAAGTTTAGGTAAAAAAGATATGGCCCGCAATAGTCATTTGAAATGGACGGTGAATTATGAACTCGGTACGTTAGAAGCGATAGCGTATAAAAAAGGGAAAAGACTGACTAAAAAGATAGAAACAACGGGTCAACCGGTTGAAGTAGTGGTTACACCTTATAAAACAACAATACTGGCTGATGGAAAAGATGCCACTGTGCTAAACATCACGGTACTTGACAGGGAAGGTCGTGAAGTACCAGATGCAGACAACCTGATCAGGTTCAGTATTGAAGGGGATGGAAAAATAATCGGAGTTGGCAATGGAGATCCCAGCAGCCATGAACCCGATAAATGTGCAGATGGTGCATGGCAGCGGACTTTGTTCAATGGCAAGTGCCAGGTAATTATTCAGTCCGGAACAAAACCCGGCATGATAAAATTTGATGCCAAAGCAACTGGTCTTTGGCCAGGTGGCACAGATATACAAATGATATCTCCTGAGAGTGTGGCGACTGTAACTATTGATCATAAATACAAATTAACAGTTGAACAATCCAAAAGAAGAGAAGTGGGAAAAATGCTGGGAGCAGATATTTCTTTCCTGCCTGAACTGGAAGCAAGGGGAATGAAGTTTTCCGACAATGGCATAGAAAAAGATGCAATACAGATTCTGAAGGACCATGGATTTAATTATGTACGCCTCCGGATTTTTAATGATCCTGCAAGAGATAGTGGTTATTCTCCCGGTAAAGGTTTTTGCGATTTGAGCAATACGTTGAAGATGGCAAAAAGAGTGAAAGCTGCCGGAATGAAGCTCTTGCTCGATTTTCACTACAGTGATTACTGGGCTGATCCGGGAAAACAATATAAGCCAGCAGCATGGAGAAAATATTCCTTTGAAGAATTGAAGAAAGCTGTTTATGACTACACCAAAGATGTGATGCAGCAACTCAAAGACCAGGGTACTACTCCGGATATGGTGCAGGTGGGCAATGAGATCAACCATGGTATTGTTTGGCCGGAAGGTAATGTCAGCAATTTTGATGGATTGGCACAACTGATCAATGCTGGTACAACAGCTGTAAAATCAGTTGACCCGGCTATTGTCATGATGCTGCATGTGGCACTCGGCGGACAAAATGATGAATCAGTTTTTTTCATTGATAATATGGTGGCCCGTGGTGTGCATTTTGATGTAATCGGCGAATCTTATTATCCCAAATGGCATGGCACATTGGAAGACCTTGAAACAAACCTGGATGATCTGGCCAGAAGGTACAACAGGGATGTGATCGTGGTGGAATATTCTCATCGTAAAGAAGAAGTAAATAAAATTGCTTTTGAAGTAACCGGGGGTAAAGGCAAAGGAACCTGCATCTGGGAGCCGCTTAGTACCTGGGAAAAATTCTTTGATGATAAAGGAAAGGCCAACGAACTGCTGAAATTATATGATGAAATAAGCAATAAATATTTAAAGAACTAAAATCATAAAAGTGGGAGAGTACAGGATTCCGGATCAATTGAAACAGTTTGTTACTGACAATACTATTGTGGTAAGGTCTCCCGGCCGTATCAACCTGATAGGTGAACATACAGATTATAATAACGGATTTGTATTACCCGCAGCTATTGATAAAGCAGTTTATGTAACCATTGAGCAGGTGTCAGGAACAAAATTATTTTTACATTCAGTTGATTTCAACGAAACTGTTGAAATTGAATTAAATGCTATTAAACCTGTACCCGGTCATTGGTCAACATATATTTTGGGTGTGGTAGATCAGTTCTTACAGAAGGGAAAACAGATTGGTGGGTTTAAACTGAGTATTTATGGTGATGTGCCATTGGGAGCTGGTCTTTCTTCATCGGCAGCAGTAGAATGTGCTGTTGCATTTGCATTGAATGAATTATTGAATGCAAGATTTTCAAGAAAGGAGTTAGCATTAATGGCACAGGCGGCAGAACATACATATGCAGGGGTGAAGTGTGGTATTATGGACCAGTTTGCCAGCTTGTTTGGCAAAAAAGATCATGTGATCCGGTTGGATTGCCGTTCGCTGGAGTACGAGTATTTCCCGCTGGAACTTGGTGAATATGTAATTGTGCTTTTTGATACTATGGTAAAACATTCTCTTGCTTCATCAGAATATAATATCCGCAGATCGCAATGTGAGGAAGGTGTGATGCTGATTGGGCAAAACTATTCCTCTGTACACAGCTTAAGAGATGCTACTATAGAAATGGTGAATGAATGCATTGGTGAGTTCGAAACAGCTCACAGGCGTTGCAAATATGTTGTAGAAGAGATTGACCGGTTACAAAAGGGATGTAAAGACCTGGAAAGGGGTGACCTGAAAGCCTTCGGACAAAAAATGTATGCTACCCATGAGGGGTTAAGCAAAGACTATGAAGTAAGCTGTAAAGAATTGGATTACCTTGTTGAATATGTAAAGCAATATCATATGGTCATTGGTGCAAGGATGATGGGTGGCGGATTTGGTGGCTGCACCATTAATATTATTAAGAAGGATTTGGTGGAAGAATTGGTTAATGATCTTACTGTTGCTTACTTAAAAAATATGGGTAAAGAGCTGAAACATTATATGGTCAATATTGAAGACGGAACATCAATAATAAATTGATAGATCTGGTTCTCCTTATTGTAAAATCAACTACTTGATAATATAAAACAATACAAATGGGAAATGCTTTATTTCACCTGGAGTGGATCGATTATGCCATCATGATCATATACTTCATGTTTGTGCTTGGGATTGGATGGGTTTTGAAAAGATATATGAAGGATGCAAATGCCTTTTTGGAGGCAGGAAGATCTATGCCTGCCTGGGTAGCTGGATTAGCTTTTATTTCTACTAATCTCGGCGCCCTGGAGGTGATGGGTATGGCCGGTTCGGGAGCCAAGTACGGTATGCTGACGACACATTTTTACTGGATTGGAGCAATACCTGCAATGGTCTTCCTGGCCATTTTTATGATGCCGTTTTATTATGGTTCAAAAGCCCGTTCTGTTCCTGAATATTTGAAACTGCGTTTTGATGAAAAGACCCGTGGGCTTAATGCCATTCTGTTTGCAGTCATGACAGTGCTT
This sequence comes from Bacteroidota bacterium, assembly GCA_029558715.1. GTDB lineage: Bacteria > Bacteroidota > Bacteroidia > Chitinophagales > Chitinophagaceae > JJ008. Next base: position 3,523 of record JAKQEA010000106.1, read on the forward strand.
GCATCTGGTATTTCTATGTATGCCCTGGCATTATTGATGGAAAAAGTATTGGGATGGGATTTTAATCTTAGTCTGCTATTATCTGCAGCTATTGTATTAGCCTACACCTATCTGGGAGGGTTGTCCTCTGCTATTTATAATGAAGTGCTGCAGTTCTTTATTATTGTGATAGGCTTATTGCCAATTGTATTCCTGGGCCTTCATGAGGTAGGTGGATGGAGCGGATTAAAAGAAGGGCTTGCCCCGATTGTATCGGGAAAAGGATTTGCGGCAGATAGTTTTACCACTACATGGAAATATACAGACCAGGCAACATCTAATCCTCTTGGTGTGGAATGGTATGGAATTCTGTTTGGACTTGGGTTTGTACTTTCTTTTGGCTATTGGTGTACCAATTTCCTGATTGTGCAGCGGGCAATGGCTGCCAAATCTACAACGGCAGCCCGTAATACACCATTAATCGGCGCTATTCCAAAAATGCTTATTCCTTTTTTAATCATTGTGCCGGGTATTATTGCCCTGGTATTAATGAATAATCCTTCGTCAGGATTTTCAATCACTGAAAATGGTAAACCTAATTATGATCTTACCATTATCATGTTGTTAAAGCACTATTTACCAACAGGTGTGCTGGGCCTTGGGATAACGGCATTATTAGCCTCTTTCATGTCCGGAATGGCGGGTAATGTTTCGGCATTCAATACTGTATGGACCTATGATATTTACCAAAGCTATATAAGGCCAGCCACTGGTGATAAAGAAGCAGATTCAAAACACTATCTTAAAGTGGGAAGAATGGCCACCGTATTTGGTGTTTTAGTCAGTATTGCTGCGGCATACCTGGCCGGATTATTTGGAAATATCATGGACTTCCTGCAAACGATTTTTTCGATGATTAATGCTCCGTTATTTGCTGTGATTTTCCTGGGAATGTTTTGGAAAAGAGCTACAGGTCATGGGGCTTTCATCGGTTTATTGGGAGGATTCCTTGTAGCTTTATTGCACCACGGTCTTACTGTTCCGGCCGGAGCCACTACGCTGGTTAAAGGTGGTTGGTTAGGTGTATTGCATACCTACCCGGTTGAAATGGCACAGAATTTCTGGACAGCTATTTATGCCTGTGCAGCCTCGGCAATTATTGCTGTGGTCGTGTCCTTAACAACCACGCAAAAGAAAACCGATGATGAGCTGCGTGGACTTGTTTATTCACTGACACCAAAAATTAAGGAGGATCATGTGGTGTGGTATATGCGTACCAATACCCTTGCCATTTTTGTTTTAACTATGATGGTGATATTATCCATCTTATTCTGGTAAAAAATAAAACGAAATAATTATGTTAGATATTAGAATTCCAATCGGGTTATTATTTACTGTGTTAGGCATATTACTTTCAGCCTACGGTATATACACTAATGCCAATACAGAGCTTTATTCAAAATCTTTTCAGTTCAATGTCAATCTTTGGTCGGGATTAGGCATGCTGGTATTTGGTGTAATAATGCTGCTAACAGTAAGGAAGAAAAAAGGATAGTGGTTCGCCTTTTTTAACTCAGGTATGTTATAATTAGTTAAGCTGGTTACCACAGATTTATTTGCTGTGTTAATCAGCTTACATTTTTCTGGTGATCAATAATAAACAGTATCAGCTCTTCCAGTGTTGTGTCAATCCTTGAAATGGCATCGGCTATATCTTCCCGGCTAACCTGTGCTGCAAAAGCAGGACTTTTTAATCTCTTCAGCACACTCTTTACTTCCAATCCTTCATACAAAGTCGGTCTTATTAAAGCAGCAGCATGAATGAAGCCTGACAATTCATCAATGGCATAGATCATTTTATCCATTTTACTAACCGGCTCAACCCCGAAAACAGAGGGTCCATGAGAGGCGATGCAGTGAATTACTTCGGGGTCAATGTTTCTTCTTTCGAGTTCTTCTATAATAATACGGCAATGATCATCCGGGTATCTTTCCCAGTCAGCATCATGCAGCAAACCTGCCAGTTCCCATTTTGATGCTGTTAACTCATCTGCACCTTCTTTTTCGATGGCCCATGCTTTCATATTTGCTGCAACCTGTTTCATATGCAGCCGCAGTCGTTCATTCGGCACCCATTCATTCAATAATGCATAAGCCTCTTTTAATGACATCAGGTTACCGGTATTTTTAGGATCGCCAAATTCAGAGCGGCCAAGATTTCGGGTTGACATTTTTAATTAAAATTAAAACCAACCCGGCTATTCTGCATCATGCATACCTTTACCGGGAAGGAATGTTATTATTATGGAAGAAAAGATACTAAAGGGAACTATTTCATTTGTCAATTATGAGAAAAATTTTGCTACAATAGAATATGAACTGGGGGCAAAGAAAAAATCCGTTAACTGTAAAACTGATTTTGAATCAACCGGCAGAAAGTCTCACCATTTCAGGGTAGGAGATACAGTAAGTTTTCAATTAAGACTGTCAGACCGCGGTGATAAGATGACTGCATGCAATATTAAATACCTGCATAATACAGAGCTTGACCTTTTGATACAAAGAGCGACTATTGAGAACAGGTTTTCGGGTTATTTAAAAAAAGCTGATGATAAGTATTTCGTCAAGGAATGGAATAGTTATATCTTTTTTCCCCTTCAGCTTTCTCCCTGGGAAAAGCCGCCTGTTGAAACCGCTGAAAACGAAGCTATCAGTTTCAGGTTGCTGAACCTTGAAAAACCAAATGCTATCGTTGCTGAGCTTTTTTCACATAATTATATACCTGAATACAGAAAAGCGTTGCAACATTATAGGAACGAGATTGCTGTTGATGCGGTTGTTTTCAAAATATCGCCGCATGCTATTTATCTCAATTTGTTTGATGACAAAATTCAGGCGAAACTCCCTTTCGCTTCTCCCGACGATACCACCGTAAAAGCGGGTGATATAATACCCGTGATCATTACCCATTTATCTGCTACCCGGGTAGTCGTTAAGCGGTTTGAGAATCCAGCCACTTAAAGCACTACCTTACTCAAGGATGAAAATTTAGCAGCAAAAATTTTATTGAAAATCAATAATTTGTGAAGGTTCAATAAAAATTACTTCCTTTTTTAGTAGGTTCGGATTATGCCCAAACCTATCTTTGCACCCCATTTAAAAACAGTTGCCGGGATAGCGGTAACATAAATAAAATCAAAATGAGCAAATTACATTTCACTACCAAACATGCGAACGAGGCTACCGTTAAGCGCAACTGGTATGTTGTGGACGGTACTAATCAAACCGTTGGTCGTATGTGTGCTAAAATTGCTGCGGTACTCCGTGGTAAGAACAAGGCATGCTACACCCCCCACGTTGACACAGGAGATTATATCGTTGTGATCAACTGCGAAAAAGTTGTTTTCACCGGTAACAAACTGGAACAAAAAATTTACGATCACTTTACCGGTTATCCCGGCGGACGTAAAGAAGAAACTGCAGCTAACCTGCAGAAGCGTCGCCCTGAAGTTGTTATTGAAAGGGCGGTAAAAGGTATGTTGCCTAAAAATCGCCTGGGCCGTAAGATGTACAAGAAATTATTCGTGTATGCAGGCGCTGAGCATCCGCATGGAGCACAACAACCTAAAGAATTAAAATTCTAAACCCCCATCTCCGCCGCGGCGGAGAGCAAAAAATAAAAAATGGAAAAGCAAAAAAACGGAATTGGTCGTCGTAAAGCCGCTGTAACAAGAGTGTTCGTCTCCAAAGGAGAAGGCAGCATTACAGTAAACGATAAGGACTATAAAGTATATTTTCCCCTGGTGTACTTACAAAACCAGGTGGAGCGTCCGCTAAAAACAGTGGATGTACTTAATAAATTTGATGTAAAAATTAATGCTACCGGTGGTGGAGTAAAAGGACAGGCGGAGGCCGCCATGCTGGGTATCGCCAGGGTATTACTGGAAATCAATCCTGAGTTTCGTCCTGCATTAAAAGCAGCTGGTCTTTTGAAGAGGGATCCGAGATCTGTTGAACGTAAGAAATTCGGTCACAAGAAAGCCCGTCGCAGCTACCAGTTCTCTAAACGTTAATCGCAGCAAACAATTTTTAAAAACGATCATTCAAATACAATGGAAAATAATACATCCTTACAACAGCAACTTCTGGAAGCCGGTGTTCATTTCGGTCACCTGAAAAAGAAGTGGAACCCCAAGATGTTACCTTACATCTTTGCTGAAAAGAAAGGCATTCACATCATTGACCTGAACAAGACTGTGGAGTGCCTGCAGGAAACTGCCGCTGCTATGAAGCAGATTGCCCGTAGCGGTAAGAAAATTTTGTTTGTTGGTACAAAAAAACAGGCTAAGGACATCGTAAACGAGTCTGCGAAAAAAGTAAACATGCCTTTTGTTACTGAAAGGTGGTTAGGTGGTATGCTGACCAACTTCAACACTGTTCGTAAAAGTGTAAAGAAAATGCAGAGCATTGAAAAGATGCTGGGTGACGGTTCTTTTGACAGCATTACTAAAAAAGAAAGACTGACACTGAGCCGTGATAAAGATAAAATGGAGAAAGTATTAGGCGGTATTGCTCAACTGGGCCGTGTACCTGCTGCTTTATTCATTGTCGACATCGGGCATGAGCACATTGCACTGGCTGAAGCCAAGCGTCTTGGGATTGCTACTTTCGGAGTGGTAGATACTAACTGCGACCCGAATAAAGTTGATTTTGCAATTCCTGCTAACGATGATGCTACTAAATCTATCGCTATCATCGTTAATTATATCACCGCTGCTATTGCAGAGGGACTTGCCGAAAGACAGGCTGCAAAAGACGAAGAGGTAGAAGAAATGACCGATGATGAAAAGGAAAGGAAAGCAGCCAAACTGCTGGCAGAAGCAGAAGCTGAAGGTGGTCGTGGCGGCAGAGGTCGTGGTGCTGGCGGAGCAGGTGGTGGTCAAAGACGTCGTTCGGGCAGTGGTACTCCGGGCGGTCGTGGACCGGGTGGTGGTAGAAGATAGTACGAAAGTCTGATATCAACAGTGTGATGTCAGATATTCGGTTGAAAAGATCCAATTAAAATTTTAATAATCATGAAGGGAGGAGGTTCATGAGACTTCTTACTTCTTACTTCAATTTCTAATTATGAGTACTGTAACTATAAGTGCACAAGATATTAATAAGCTTCGCCAGGCTACTGGCGCCGGCATGATGGATTGCCGTAAAGCATTGACTGAGACCAATGGCGATTTTGAAGCAGCGATTGACTGGTTGCGCAAGCAAGGTCAGAAAGTGGCTGCCAAAAGAAGTGACCGTGAAGCAAAAGAAGGAGTGGTGATCGCTCAAACAACAGCTGATAACAAAACAGGTATAGTTGTTTGTGTAAGCTGCGAAACTGACTTCGTTTCAAAGAATGCTGATTTTGTTGCCTTTGGTAAAAGCATTGCTGATGCTGCCATTGCTAATAATGTTACCAGCCTGGAGCAGTTGATGGAAGTAAAAATTGGAGATCTGACTGTTGCTGCCCTCGTTGACGAAAAGCTGGCAACTATTGGGGAAAAGATCGGCGTTACCAAATTCCAAAGGGTAGATGCACCTTATGTGGCTTCTTATATTCATGGTGCATACAGAATTGGTGTACTGGTAGGTTTAAATAAAGAAGCAGCTGATGCCGGGAAAGATGTAGCTATGCAAATAGCCGCATTAAATCCCGTAGCCGTAGATGCCGCTTCTGTGCCTGCAGATGTAATTGCCCGTGAAAAAGACATTGTGATGGAACTGATGAAGCAGGACCCTAAAATGGCCGGAAAGCCAGAAGAAATGCTGGCTAAAATTGCAGAAGGTAAAATGGGAGCTTTCTTTAAAGAACAAACACTCACCGCTCAGGCTTTTGTAAAAGACAGCAGCAAATCTGTTGGCGATTACCTGAAAGAAGCAGGAGATGTACAGGTAACTGAGTTTAAGAGAGTGGCGCTGGGATAATTCAGTTTATAGAATTGAGAAGAGGCTGTCCAAAAAGGGGCAGCCTTTTTCAGTTTTTGAAGGTGGTTTATTCACATTTGGACTGTATAAATAGAGATTGCAAGAGGCTAATTAGTTTTTAAAATTTGTTGTACAAAATATACTATGCCAAAGCCTCTATTTAAACCGTATGCGCAGAACCAGGTTTTCTTGTTCCCGCCCAGTATTGAGAGCATGATTGCAGATAATCATCCGGTTCGGGTAGT
>JAKQEA010000114.1 GCA_029558715.1 Bacteroidota bacterium
TGGGTAACCCGCCGTTCCATAACATAAAGCTGTTGCCGGCATCAAAACTCACAAATAAACCTCCATCAGTTCCTACATAAAGAATGTTTTCATCTTTCGGATCTTCTTTCACTACATTGATGGGTTCATTCGGAAGATCGCTGCCAATCTGTTTCCAGGTAGTTCCATAATCATCACTAACATACAGGTAAGGAGCAAAGTTGTCAAACCGGTAACCATTCAGCGATGTATATATCCTTGCTTCTTTGTGTTGTGAAGCAGTGACCCTGCTTATCCAGAGATTATTTGTTTGAAGTTTCAAATGTTGTGTGACATCACCACTTTTTCTTTTTTTCGTATCAGGTGGTATTGATGTCTGGTTCAGTTGTTCCCAGGTATAGCCACCATCATACGAACGATGAATATTACCATCATCAGTACCTGTATAAACTAATCCAAAACGCAATGGTGATTCGGAAATAGTGGTTAAAGTGCCATAAGGAACATTGCCGCTCACTCTTCCATTACTGAGATCTTTGCTCATGGCTATCATCGTATCACCTTTATTGAGCGAACGATAAAAACGATTACTGCCATAATACAGCACATCCTGGTTATGTTTACTCAGCAGTATGGGTGTTTGCCAGTTAAAACGGAGAGGTTTCTCCCCAAGATCATGCTGGGGCCGGATAGTTCGCTGCGAACCTCTTCTGTCTTTATTGTAGCGGCCGTACACACCAAATTGTGAGCCGGAGTACACCGTAGCATTATCCCTTGTATCTACCTGTGCCTGCATACCATCACCACCGTTGATGGGTTTATAGGCATACTGCCCGTTGTCTATCCACCCAATATCTTCTTTGTGATTAGATGGTCCCCACCAGCTGCCATTATCCTGTAAACCACCATATACATTATATGGTTTGGCATCATCGGTTGTGATAGCATAGTATTGTCCTACAGCCGGCGTATTGGCTTTAAACCAGTTTTCCCCGTCATCATAACTGATATTGGTGCCACCATCATTTCCGTTTATCGTATGTGAATCCCTATTCGGATTTACCCAAAGGGCATGATGATCTGCGTGTACATTGCCTTTATCCATTGTCTTGAATGTCTTGCCGCCGTCAGTAGAAACTTCTGCATAAAAACCAAGGATGAATACTTTATCAGGGTTATAATGTGATGTATAGATTTTGGCAAAATAATACCCATATGTATTGAAGATACCGATTGGTTTATCATGCGTCTTCTTCCAGCTTTGTCCGCCATCATCGCTGCGATACACTTCGCAACCGGCAATCCCGGTATTTTGAAAACCATCATCGCTGTCAAGAAAATCCCATAAGGCAGTTGGTTTCACTTTGTCAGCCGCTACCATTTCTTTTACCAGCTTTGCATTGTATTTTCTTGGGAAACGACTGGCTCTTAAAAATGTATCCAGCCATTTGCTGCTTAGTTGTTCAAACTGCTCTTTGCTGATATTTTTAAAGTCATCTTTTTTGTAGGCAGAATCATTCTTTTTTTCTGCAGGAGGCTTGGGTGTGTTGTTATCAACAATTGCATACACAATATTGGGGTTCTTTGGATAAACAGTTATGCCGATACGGCCGATCTTATCACCGGTCATAAAGCCTGATCCCGCTGCTGATACTAATTTCCATGTTTCACCGCCATCAGTGCTTTTGTAGATACCGCTTGTCTTCCCGCTTTCTTCAAACTTCCATGCCCTTCTTACACGATACCACATCGCTGCATATAATTCATTGGGATTTGTGGGATTGATGTCGAGATCAACACAACCGGTATTATCATCTACCAATAAAGTTTGTTTCCATGTCTTACCACCGTCTGTTGTTTTAAACACTCCTCTTTCTTTGTTGGGAGAATATAAATGTCCTAATGCAGCTACCCAGGCAATGTTATTGTCAGTTGGATGCAATTGTATTTTGCCAATATGATGGGATTCAGGCAGGCCGAGATAATCCCAATGCTGTCCGTTATCTGTTGTTTTGTAAACACCCATCCCGGCATAAGAGGAACGGCTGCTGTTCACTTCACCTGTACCTACCCAGATTATCCTTTCCGTCTTATTTACTCCCTTTGCAATTGTTGTTTTTTCCCAATTCACGGCGATGTCACCAATAAATAATATGTCAAGGTTATCCATGATGGGAGTGAAGCTCTGACCATTGTTTTTGGTATGCCATAAACCACCGGTGGCATAGGCCACATAGAATTCAGTGGGATCATCGGGGTTGGCATCTATATCCACTACACGGCCACTCATGATAGAAGGACCGATGCTGCGGAATTTTATGTCGTTCAGTACCGACCTGGTTTCGAGGACTTTTCGCTGCTCTGTTACTTTGAGGCGTTCTGCGGCCGGGGTAGGACCAAGCTGGGGGAAAACAACGAAGCAAAAATGCAGGAATACAACCGTCAGGGATATTTTTAACAGGCGAAGCATAAAAGCAGTAGTTTTTCGTTAGTAAATTGCAGTGGTATAAAGCTTGCGGCATAAAGCTGCGCTACTCTCAAACTTACTAAACTATGCGATTCATTCCCTTTCTTTTAGTACTTATTTCCATAAATGGGTATGGCCAGTTGAAAAGCTATGTGCTGAATAAACGGGGTGATACATTGAACCGGGTAGATATGAAGGGACTGAAACAAGGCCCCTGGTCAGTAAGAGTAGATGACCTCCGGGGTGAGAGGGGCTACGAAGAAGAAGGTTATTATGAAAATGACATGAAAGAGGGTACCTGGAAAAAATATTCGCTGGAAGGAGTGAAGATCGCAGAAGAGAACTACCGCTGGGGAAAACTGAACGGCAAACAACAATATTTTACTTATAATGGCGGATTGTTGCGGGTGGAGAACTGGAGGGCCATGGATCCCAAAGTGGCATTTGATACTGTGGCCGTGTATGATATTAAAGATCCTTCTAAAGTAAAGGACTGGGTAGTAGTGAAGAATGAAGGAGTATCGATGAAACATGGTAAATGGTTTTACTATGATCCAAGGGAAGGAACTGTAGAAGCTACTGAGAACTATGTTATGAATAAATTGCAGACCGAGGATGGCGGAATTATCGATGATGAAAATATAAAACCGCTAAGCACCAGTAGTGGAAAATCTAAGTCAGATACTGCCGGAGCCAAAACCGTTGCCAAACCCCAGGCTATACTAGATTACGAAAAGAAAAACTCCAATAAGAAAAAGATTAAAGTAAGGGATGGTAGTACCGGTAACTTGCCGAAGCCTTAGTAAGTTTTATTTCTCTCAAAATAGTTACTGAAAAAAAGTAACTGGTACTGTACTGCATTCCTCCAGTAGTTCCAGTCATGTTTGCCGGGCCGCTCAATATATTCATGTGGTATTTTTAACCGCAGCATTTTATTATGCAGGGCCTTATTCACATCAAAAAAGAAATCTTCGGTACCACAATCGATAATTATATTCAGTGAATCCTTGGGATAATTCTCAATAACAGTAATCACTGAATAGTTTTTCCAGTTGGCGGCATAGTTTATCGTGTCTCCGATCTTTTGTGATAATTGCCAGTTCTTTTTAAAAGGCTGCAGATCCACGCCGCCACTCATGCTGCCGCAGGCGCCAAATACATCTGCATGGCGAAAACCAAGAAATAAACCACCATGCCCGCCCATACTTAAACCAGTAATGGCTCTTGCTTTCCTGTCCTTAATAACCGGGTAATTTTTTTCGATGTAGGCAGGTACTTCTATGCTGATGTAAGTTTCAAACCGTACTGTTGAATCAACGGGGCTGTCTATATACCAGCTGTTGTAGCCACCATCAGGACAAACAATCAGCACCTGGTACTGATCTGCATATTCTTTTAATTCCTTTACCCTGATTATCCAGTTGGCATACCAGCCACCATGGCCATGCAACAAATACACAACAGGCAATTGTATTTTTTCATTCTGTGCTATTGTTGGTTTTATCACCACACATTTATATTCTTTTTGCATGGCAGCGCTGTAAATAGTTACTGTATCCACAGCAGCAGCCTTTATGCAATAAGAGAGCAGCAGGGTAAGTAATAAACAGGAAATTCTTTTCATTTGTTTATCTTTTATTTTTTTTTAGCCAAATGGAATTCGCTGAATAATCATCTCAGTTGGTGACGAGAATCGGCATGGCTCATTTCATGTGGTAAAGTTAAAAGTAAAGCCTGATCTTTTCCGCAGATAGTGCCGGTAACTCCGGAGGTATACGCAGATATAAAAAAAGGAGGCATGATAAATTCATGCCTCCCAACTACAAACTTTAAACTTATTTAGAAACCTTTCTTGTCTTTATCCTGTGCCCGCTGCATCGGGTTACCAGCCTGGCCGCCGCCACCTCTTCTGCCACCACCCTGTGTTTGTTTAAAGATGGTGAATTTGGAAGGCTCAGGTATCGTATTCCAGTTGTTATTGCTTGTATTTATATCGGCTGTCTCTCTCATTGGATCCAGTTTAATAGAAGCCACTTCTTTATCTTTCACAAAAGTTTTGATCACTTTATTTTCATTTAAGCGCCATACCTGTGCCGGTATTTTTTCTATTTCTTTCGTCCCGTCTTTATAAGTCCATTCAATTATGATTGGCATTACCAGTCCGCCTTTATTACTGAAAGTAAGTTCATACATATTCTTATTACCATATTTTTCTTTTTCAGCATCCGTCAATCCCTCAGGGTTACTGGCAGGTATCTTTATTTCAATTTTGGAAGTATCGTAAGGTTCAAGACCCCGGGTATACCGCCAGTAGAAATCACGGATAGTGGTATCAGCATCTGTCTGGAATCTGATATTCTTGTCTTCCCGGTTCCTGATCTTGGAAATATCATCAAAAGTGGGAACCAGTGGTTTGTCAGCACTGCGTTTTACAGTGGTTTCTGCAGTGCTGTTGGGTACTGCTGCCAGGTCAGGTTTGGCATATTTTACTGTATCCAGTGAAATATCGCATACTTCAGTACTGAAGAACCAGCCTCTCCAGAACCAGTCAAGGTCCTCACCACTGGCATCTTCCATTGTGCGGAAGAAATCAGCCGGTTCAGGATGTTTGAAAGCCCATCTTCTTGCATATTCCCGGAAAGCATAGTCAAAGAGTTCACGGCCCATGATGGTCTCTCTTAAAATATTTAAACCTGTTGCTGGTTTGGAATAAGCATTGGGTCCGAATTGAACAATGTTTTCACTATTGGTCATGATCGGTTCCAACTGGTCCTTTGGCAATTTCATATAATCAGTAATGAATGCAGCAGGGCCACGGCGGCTCGGAAATTTGTTGTCCCATAATTCTTCAGCCAGGTATTCAACGAACGTATTTAATCCTTCATCCATCCAGCTCCACTGACGTTCATCACTGTTGATGATCATGGGAAAAAAGTTATGACCCACTTCATGAATGATGACCCCGATCATCCCGTTTCTTGTTCCTTCGCTGTAGGTGCCATCTTTTTCAGTACGGCCAAAATTGAAACAGATCATCGGGTATTCCATTCCGTTTGATGCTTCTATACTTTGCGCCACAGGATATGGATAAGGAATAGTGAATTTGGAATAGGTTTTAATAGTATGCTCAACAGCTTTCGTAGAAAACTTCCGGTACAGTCCATAAGCTTCTTTTGGATAACCACTCATGCACATGATCTTTTTTCCTTCCACTTTGGTAGCCATTGCATCCCAGATGAATTTGCGGGAAGAGCCCCAGGCAAAGTCACGGACATTATCTGCTTTGAATATCCATGTTTTCTTTTTCTCACTTTTTTGTTTCTCTGCGGCTTTTGCTTCTTCCAACGTCACTACTTCCATTGGTTCAGCAGCATTCTTAGCTTTATTCCAGCGGGCCAGTTGGGCCGGAGTAAGTACAGCAGGATAGTTCTGGCATTCACCAGTCGACATGATTACATGATCGGCAGGCACCGTCATTGCTACCTTGAAATTGCCAAAGGATAAAGCAAATTCACCACGACCAGTGAACTGGTGATTCTGCCATCCCTGGAAATCGCTGTATACACATAAACGGGGGTACCATTGTGTCATAGTAAAAAGATGATTGCCATCTTCAGGAAAAAATTCATAACCACCACGGCCGCCCCGACCCAGGCGATCTACTATTTTATAATTCCAGTCTAATTTGAAAACAAAACGCTGGCCCGCTTTCAGCGGGGCAGGTAATTCAACCCGCATCATGGTCTTGTTGATTGTATACTTCAATGGTTTGCCTGCAGCATCTGTCAGCTTCACGATATTAAATCCGTATCCATTATCTTTTTTTGCTTCATCTATTCTGTCCAGTTGTGCCGGGCTTGTTTGCCTGTTCATTGCATTACTGGTCTGATAGTTGGCATTATTCACAGTACTGTGCTGGTTCTCGTCCAGTTGCAGCCATAAAAAAACCAGTTCATCCGGTGAATTATTGAAGTAAGTAACTGTTTCACTACCGCTAAGTTTCAGGTTTTTTTCATCTAACTCACACTTTATATCATAGTCCACTCTTTGCTGCCAGTATTTTGGGCCGGGAGCACCGCTTGCTGTACGGTATTCATTTGCTGTGGGTAATGTTCCCCCCATCTGTTCAAATTTATTTCCGTGATTACTGTTGGGGTTGTTATAAATGTTCTGTGCAGAACCGGTTACACAAAAACTGAATGAGATAAGTAAGAAGGTGATAAAATGTCTCATGTGATATATTGATTTTTAATAATGAATTTTGTTCCTGGTGTTCTCCAAAACTAAGGAAATAGGTCATGTTCTCTGTAACCGGGGTAAAATAAAAAGCCGCTTTTTTATGAGCGGCTTATAAATATTGATATAAGAAAGTCTCCAGTTAAGAAAGAGCCAGGACGGGTCAGAATGCTTTCTTTTCCTGTGCCTTTTGCATCGGGTTGATGCCCGGCGCGGGGGTTACATTCTGTTTTTGTTTGAACACTTTGAATTTACTTGGTTCCTTGATATTGCCGTAAGTGTTATTGCTTTCATCAATATCTGCTGTTTCCCGGTAAGGATCCAGTTTGATGGAAGCTACTTCTTTATCCTTCATAAACGTCTTGATCACATTTTTTTCATTCTTTCTCCAAACCTGTGCAGGTATCCTTTCAACTTCTTTTGTACCATCTTTATAGGTCCATTCCAGTATGATGGGCATGACCAGTCCGCCTTTGTTGGTGAAGGATATCTCGTATAAATGCTTGCTGCCATATTTCTGACGGCCATCTTCATCCAACGCTTCTGTCTGTGCTTTTACTGTGACCGGGTATCTGGCCGTATCATATTTTGCTATCTCACGGTCATATTTCCAGTAGAAATCACGGAGTGTGGTATCACGGTCTGTTTCAAACACAATGTTTTTATCTTCTTTGTTTCTGATCTTAGAAATATCTTCAAAAGGATTGACAGCGGGTTTGGGTAAACCTATCATCACTACGGTATCTCTGAGCTGTGCTGGTACGGCTGTAACATCCGGTACTGCATGTTTCACTGTATCAATGGCAATATCGCAGGCGTCTGTACCATAAAACCATCCTCTCCAGAACCAATCCAGGTCTTCACCGGTAGCATCTTCAATAGTGCGGAAGAAATCGGCCGGGGTGGGTGATTTGAATGCCCAGCGTCTTGAATATTCACGGAATGCATTATCAAATAAATCACGGCCTACAATAGTTTCTCTCAGAATATTCAAGCCCGTTGCCACTTTCGAATAAGCATTGGCGCCGAAGTTGTTGATGTTCTCTGAATTGGTCATAATGGGCTCCAACTGATCTTTTGGCAGCTTCATGTAGTTAGTAATGGTCCAGGCAGGCCCGCCATTAGAAGGGAATTTATTGTCCCATAATTCCTGGGTGAGGTATTGTAAATAAGAATTCAATCCTTCATCCATCCATGTCCACTGACGTTCATCACTGTTAACGATCATGGGGAAAAAAGTATGGCCCACTTCATGAATGATCACAAAGATGGCAGCGTTCTTGGCGCCTTCTGTATAGCTGCCGTCTTTCTCTGCACGACCGGGATTGAAGGAGATCATCGGGTATTCCATACCCTGGTTACCTTCCACGCTGATAGCAACAGGGTAGGGATAGGGAAAAGAAAATTTCGAATAGGTTTTTAGCGTATGTGCAACTGCTTTGGTAGAAAACTTGCTGTAGATCGGGTAAGCTTCTTTAGCATAATAACTCATTGACATTACTTTCTTTCCTTCCACATTGGTGGCCATGGCATCCCATACAAACCTCCGGGATGATGTCCATGCAAAATCACGGACATTATCGGCCTTATAGATCCATGTTTTCTTTGCGCTGTTGCTTGTTTTTTTAGAGGCAGCTAATGCTTCATCCAATGTTACAATCTTCTGTGGCTCCTTAGCTGTTTGTGCTTTTTGCCAGCGGGCCATTTGAGTAGCCGACAAGATTTGTGCATAATTCTGGCATTCTCCGGTGGCGCCAACAATGTGATCGGCAGGCACGGTCATCTGCACTTTAAAGTTACCGAAGCACAAAGTAAATTCACCCGTTCCGGTAAACTGGTGATTTTGCCAGCCCTGGTCATCACTGTACTTGCAGAGACGGGGATACCATTGTGTTATAGTATAATTATTATTACCATCCTCAGGAAAATGTTCATACCCGCCTCTGGCTCCGCCGAAACGCATAAAATCACCCCGGTTGGCCAGTTTGTAATTCCAGTCAACTTTAAAAACAAACTTCTGTCCCGGCTTCAGGGGAGCAGGCAGATCCACTTTCATCATTGTCTTATTGATAGTATATTTCAATGATTTGCCCGTAGCATCGGTGAGTTTGGTAATATTTACGCCATAACCGTTATCAGATCTTTTTTCTTCAAACCGGTCAAGCATTTTGTCAACCGTCTGGTTAGGCAGGCGGTTACTGCTTTGGTAGTCGGCATTTTTGGTCGTGCTGTGCTGGTTTTCGTCAAGCTGCATCCAGAAATAACTTAATACATCGGGAGAATTGTTGTAATAAGTGATCGTTTCGCTACCTGTTAATTTATTGCTGGTTTCATCCAGTTCACATTTGATGTCATAATCCACCCGCTGTTGCCAGTATTTTGGTCCCGGTGCTCCGCTGGCTGTACGTTGTTCATTGGGTGTTGGTAAAATAGTTCCCAACTGCTCAAACTTGTTGGCATGGTTGGAATTGGCATTGTTCTGAATCTGTGCATTTGTCAAAATGGCTGCTGACAATAACAAGCAATTCAATAAAACAATCTTCTTCATGGCTTTTTGATTTTTATATTGGTAAACGTTCCAAGGCGATTTTTAATGATAAACTGAAAACGGCGGCTGATAAGAAGATCACCCATTCCCGGCGGTTTATCTTAAATAAAGTAACAATAACCTGTGTTAATAATAAGAGAGCGGCAACTACTACTATTTGTCCCACTTCCAGCCCCACATTAAACCCAAACAAACCCCAGCCAAAACTCTGATCATTGGCCAGCATAAAGCGAATGGTATTGGCAAAGCCCATTCCATGAATCAGGCCAAAGAATAACGCCAGGAAATAATTGATCCGGATAGATTTTGGCGTAAATTTTTTCTGAAAGAGATTACTTACCGCAGTGATCACAATGGTACAGGGAATCAGGAACTCCACCCAGTTAGCCGGGAAACGGAATACATCCATCACACTTAAAGCCAGCGTCAGGGAGTGGCCGATTGTAAAAGCAGTTACCAGTATCAGTACCTGTTTCCAGTCTTTCAACAAATAAATTGCCGCCAATGCTGCGATGAATAATAAATGATCCAGCGCATCCCAGCTCATGATATGTTCCCAGCCTAAAGCAAAATAAAATCCGAAGTCCTGCATCTTATTAAAAACTAAAACCGTCCTTTGTGAAAAATGGTATGACCGGTTTTATGAAGGGTCAAAATAATCCAGACTTTTGTAATCATGAAATATATTGTGTCAATGGCATCATCTGTCTATAAATGGTTGATTATCCCCATTCTGGTACTCAGTTTGACGGCAGCCCGCCCTTCAGAAGATCACCCTTTTCATGTAAGTGTGATTGAGATCAACCACAATGCGGCAGATAAAACGCTGGAGATAAGCTGTAAGATATTTACGGATGATTTTGAAAAAGTATTGGCTAAGAACTACCATACAAAGGTTGACCTGATCAATCCTTCCAATAAATCAGCGATGGATACCCTTGTCAAAAAATACCTTTTTAGTCATTTATCTGTCAGTGCCAACAGCCAACCTGTTCGGTTCTCCTATCTTGGTTTTGAAAATGATAAAGAGGCTGTTTACAGTTATATTGAAGTGGAAAATGTACCTGTTGTCAGTAAACTTGGGGTATCTGCCAATATTATGTATGATCAGTTTGATGACCAGATGAACATTATGCATGTAACAGTAAATGGCAGCAGAAAAAGCAGTAAGCTGAATTTTCCCGAAGTAGAGGCAGTGTTTAATTTTTAGAAAGCTTATTCCTCCATTTCTTCGCGGAGTTCCTTACTGATGGAGACAAGTAATTTATCAATTCGGTGGCCATCCATATCGATTATCTCAATGGCAAAACCTTTCCAGTTCAGTTTATCACCTGTTTTCGGAATCCTTTCCAGTTCATGAAGTATAAAACCGGCCAGTGTATCAAAATCATGTTCCCCTTCATTCATCCATTCTGTTTTTTCAAACCGGGTGAGAAAATCATAAAATGGAATTTGTCCATCCACGATATAGGTGCCATCTTCCCGTTCGACGATCTCATAATCAGAAACATTCTGTTGCGGAATATCACCCACGATCGCTTCCAGTATGTCGTTCAGTGTTAACAGGCCCAGGATGCTGCCGTATTCATCTACAATAAAGGCAGAATGAATTTTTGATTCTTTAAATTTTTCGAGCACCTGGTAAGGTGAATTATTTTCCGGAATGAATAGGGCCGGCTGCATAATTTCTTTGAACAGCGTATTGTCGGGACTGATGTAAAGGTCTTTTATAGAGACAACTCCTTTGATATTATCAATAGAATCATCACAGATGGGGTAAGCCGAATGTGGTTCCTGCAGGATCTTTTCTTTGATCTTGTCTTCATTATCATCGAGGTTGAACCAGATGATGTCACTCCGGTGGGTCATCAACGAAGTGATGTTACGGTCACCCAGGTGGAATACCCGTTCAATGATCTCTTGTTCCGCTTCATCAATGGTGCCAGCCTCTGTGCCTTCGGTGATCAGTGTTTTGATCTCTTCTTCCGTAACGGCATCTTCTTTTGATCGCTTAATATTGAAAATGCTGAAAAAAATATTACTGGTCTTGTTTAGTAACCATACAATGGGGTGGGTAATGACTGCAAAGGTCTTCATCGGACCAGCAACAGCTTTAGAAATTTTCTCTGATCGGAGCAGCCCGATCCTCTTTGGGATCAGTTCTCCAAAAATGATAGACAGAAAAGTCACCAGGATGATGATAAGAGTGGTGGAGATCGTTTCGGCATATGGTTGTAACACAGCAATGTTCTCAAATACGGGCTGCAGGTTCTTACTAAATCTTTCGCCGGAATACACACCCGTAATAATAGAGATCAATGTAATGCCGATCTGGACAGCTGATAAAAACAGCTCGGGGTGGTTGGACAGTTCCAGTGCCAGTTTTGCTTTTTTATCTCCTTTCTCAGCCAGGTGCTCCAGCCGGGCCTTCCGGGCAGAAACAAGAGCTATCTCTGACATAGAAAAAAGACCGTTCAATAGTATCAGAAAGCATAATATGAATATGTCCATCAAGAAGCCGGAATTGATTGGTTATCGAAGATAGCAAATCTGAACCGCTTATTGAAGAGGGTGCCGGTAGTGACACCAAATATAAATCCAACCATTGCACCACCAGTTACATCAAGCGGGTAATGCACTCCCACATATACCTGTGCATAAGCAACAGAAGCCGCCCATGCGATGGTCAACCATGCCCATTTTCCAATCAGGTGCCGTAAAGTGACAAAACTGAAAACAGCCATACCAAAATGATTAGCGGCATGATTAGAGACAAAACTATAGCCTGATCCACAGTGATCAAGCAACAACCTGACATGCATATAAAAATCGGGGTCATTGCAAGGCCGCACTCTTTCCAGGCCATGTTTAAAGACATAATTACCAACCATGTCGCAAAGAGCAACTGTACAGATATAAAATAAAGCCCACCATAATCCCCTTGCTTTAAAATTAATGAGTATAAACAATAGCAGAAAAAGATAAAGGGGAGCCCAATACAAAGGACTGCGCCAGAGTGGTGCTACATTGTCCAGTACAGGATTCGTCCAGTCGCTATTGATCTTTATAAACAACCATCTGTCCCATTGCACCAGTTTTTCCAAAAAATTGATTGCTAACCTGTACATGTATGCAAAAGTAGGGTATGGTGAATTGATTTTGAACTGTTGTAAATAAGTGCCGTATGGTATTGTTAAACCCCGTTTAAGTATTTTCTTTGTATCTCTTGTCAGTAAAATGTAATGCCTGACAAGGGAAAAAGGATTAATGCTGGTAAAATATAAAATACCAAAGACCATATTATGGGTGTCAAATCTGTTTGTCATCTTCCTGTTGATCTTTACATTATTCCGGCTGGCTACTTTTATTGCATTCAGGCCCAAAGGGATTTCCCTTACTGATGTGATCCCTTCTTTCCTGATGGGCATTCGCTATGATCTGCGTTGGATAGCGATTATCCTCTTACCGGTCATCTTTTTAAGCACCTTTCCGCGGTTGTCACCCTTTTATTCTTCCCGCAATAAAAAGTGGTGGACATGGTACCTGGCCATTGTCACCTTTATTGTGTTTTTCTTTTTTGCAGCCGGGTTTGGCAGTTTTTCTTACAATCGTACCCCGCTGGACGCCGGGGCCATGAATTTTGCAGAAGATTTCAGTATATCGGTAAAAATGATATGGCAAACCTACCCGTTGATCTGGATGTTGCTGGGGTTGATTGTAGCAGTTTTGTTTTTCCGGTGGATGTATCACCGCAGTCATTGGCAGGTGATCAACAGAACAGAAGGGTTGGGAATCACTCACCGGAGAAAATTCTTTGTTTTTACGATATTAATTCTTTGTTTCCTGATTTATGGTTCCTTTTCGTGGCCACCACTGAGCCGGTCTGACAGTTTCAGGTTCAATAATAGTTTTAAGTCTTACCTCGCTATCAACCCGCTTCAAAATTTTGTTGCCACATTACGACTGCGAAAGCCAGATTACAATGAAAAAAAAGCGAAAGAGGTTTTTCCGGTAATGGCGGAATGGATGGGTCTGCCAGACAAGAATAATTTTTCATACCGCAGAGAGATCGGCCCGCGCAGTTCATCATTTGAAAGCCGGCCCAATATTGTATTGGTACAATGCGAGTCATTCAGCATGTACAAGAGCAGCATGAGTGGCAATCCGCTGAATGCTACACCTTTCTTTGATTCATTATGCAGGCAGGGAGTTTTTTTTGACCGCTGCTTCACCCCGCATTTCTCTACGGCGAGGGCTTTGTTTGCTATCTTATCCGGCATACCTGATGCACAATTGTTCAAGTTCTCCAGCCGTAATCCACAGGCGGTGCAGCAACATACCATTGTTGATAACCTCGGGGACTATGAAAAACATTATTTTCTTGGAGGCAGCCCCGAATTCAACAATTTTGAAGGACTGCTGAAGAATATTGATGGATTACAGATGCACACCGGCGATGATTTTAAAGCACCAAAGGTGAACGTATGGGGTGTAAGTGATAAAGATCTTTTTTTGGAGGCAAACGAACTTTTTAGAAAAAAGGATAAACCCTTTTTTGCGTATATACAGACTTCAGGTAACCATCGGCCTTATAACCTGACAATACCAAAAAATGATACAGATTTTGTAAGGGTGGTGGTGCCGGATGAAGAGTTAAAGAAGTATGGTTTTGAATCGCTGGATGAATTCAACTGTTTCCGCTATTCAGATTATTGTTTCCGGAAATTCATGGAGGCAGCACAAAAAGAGAACTACTTTCATAATACCATTTTTGTTTTTGTAGGAGATCATGGTCTGGCAGGAAATGCAGAAGCAATGTATCCGCCGGTATGGACAGAGCAACGGCTTACCGATGAACATGTACCGCTGTTATTCTACGCACCTGATCTGCTGGTTCCTCAAAAAAGAACTGAAGTGGTATCGCAGATTGATGTGCTGCCAACCATTGCGGGAATGCTGCACCAGTCATATGTGAATACTACATTGGGAAGAGATCTGCTTGATCCGGAAAAGAAAAATAATTTTGCTTTCATTACCAATACAGCTGATGGTATCGGGATGGTAACGGATGAATTTTATTTTACCCGCAATATCAATTCCGGTGAAGAGCTGTTAAGCCCGCTGCAGCCTTCTTTGTCGGCATACACTAAACAACAGAAAGATTCTATCCGAAAGCGGCTTTCAGCTTTTACAATAGCCTATTATGAAACGGCCAAATACCTGCTGATGAATAATCAGAAAGATTAGTACTGCTTTTTTGCTATGATGATCAGCCTCGGTGTTGCTCTTACATCATACGGACTGAACTGGTAATCTCCAAATACCTCCTGTACCTGCAGGCCCTGGTAGCTTAACATATCGGTAAAGTCGCCTAACGAGAATTTTGCGACTTTCTCAGTATACTCCAGCGGGGAATTCAATGAATTATCTCTTACTGTAATTTTTTTGTAGAAATGGGTTTCGTCATCCCAGCGATGTATATCATATTGAGTGCCGCTGATCTCACGGGATTCACTATAGACAAGATGATCTTCTGCAAAATGTGTATTCAGGTAATCAATTACAAATACTGCATCCCGCTTCAGGCTTTTGGCAATTGTGCGGATCGCATCATCATGTTCCCTTCTTGTCTTAAAATAGCCAAAGCTGGTAAAGAAATTAAAAGCATATTGAAAATAGTTGCCCCAAAATGGCAATCGCATGTCATGCACATAAAAATCCAGGTTATCTTTCTCGAACTGTTTGGCATAAGCGATACTATCAACAGAAATATCAATACCCGTGACGGCAAAACCAAGCGAGGCCAGTGTTTTGCTATGACGTCCCTTTCCGCAGGCAACATCCAGCATCCGGCTGCCGGGTGCCGGATGTAAATAACTGATCAGCCTTTTTATAAAGGCTTCAGCTTCTTTCTCATCTCTTTCAAAGTATAGTTTGTGATAAAAAGGGGAATTGAACCAGTTTTTATACCAGGAGGTCTCTGCCATATAACAAATGTAAGGATGCAGTTTAAAAACGTATTGAAAATGAAAAACGTATTTTTGCCTCCCTAAAAGAAATAATAGTGGCTTTAATAAAAAGTATATCCGGGATCAGGGGTACGATTGGTGGCAAGCCTGGTGAAAATCTTACACCGGTTGATGTGATAAAATTTGCCGCCGCATTTGGTACTATCATAGCAGAAGGGAAGCAAACAACAAAGATTGTTATTGGCCGTGATGGCCGGATCAGCGGAGCCATGGTACAAGAACTGGTGGTCAATACACTGATCGGTTTGGGTATTGATGTGACTGACCTTGGTTTGTCAACCACACCCACGGTAGAAGTAGCGGTGAAAATGGAAAATGCAGATGGTGGTATCATTCTTACTGCCAGTCATAATCCCAGGGAATGGAATGCACTGAAATTACTTAATGCGGAAGGAGAGTTTATTTCAGCTGAAACAGGTGCAAAAGTACTTGAGCTGGCAGCTAAAGAAGATTTCTCCTTTGCCGCTGTAGATAAATTAGGAACAGTGACAACTGATGACAGCTATCTGCAAAAGCATATTGATGCTATTCTAAAGTACCCATTGGTAAATGCAAAAGCTATAGCTAAACAGCATTTTAAAGTGGTGGTGGATGCTATTAACTCAACCGGTGCTACTTATGTACCTGCTTTATTAAAAGCACTGGGTGTGACTGAGGTGATTGTATTGAATGGTGAAGTGAATGGAAAATTCGCTCATAACCCGGAGCCTTTGCCGGAACATCTCTCACAGTTGTGTAATGAAGTGGTGCAGCAGAAAGCTCACCTGGGGATTGCTGTTGATCCTGATGTTGACAGGCTTTGCTTTGTTAACGAAGACGGTACCCTGTTTGGCGAAGAATATACGCTGGTGGCAGTGGCTGATTATGTGTTGAGTAAACGAAAAGGCAATACAGTAAGTAATATGAGCAGCACTAAGGCGCTGAAGGAAGTAACCCTGAAACATGGAGGAGAGTATTCGCCATCGGCAGTAGGAGAGGTAAATGTGGTTAAGAAGATGAAAGAAGTAAATGCAGTAATTGGCGGAGAAGGCAATGGCGGTATTATTGTTCCCGATTTTCATTATGGTCGTGATGCATTGATTGGCATTGGTTTATTTTTAAGCCACCTCGCCAATCATAAAAAAGGAATTAAATCGTTGCGCAGTACATACCCGGATTATTTTATTTCAAAGAATAAGATTGAGCTGCACAATGGAGTGGATGTAAAAGGGATTTTTGAAAAGATCAGGATGAAATACAAGAGTAACCCCATTAATACTGAAGACGGGCTGAAGATTGAGTTTGATAATGACTGGGTTCACCTGCGTACATCCAATACGGAGCCAATCATCCGCATTTATGCGGAGAGTGATTTTGAAACCAAAGCCAATAATATCGCCATGCAGTTGATGCGGGATATTAAAGAGTTTAGTTAACAGCTTCCTTTTGTTAACTCATCAGGTCTTCCGGTTTTATCGGCAGCTTATATAACCTTTTACCTGTAGCATTAAACACGGCATTGGTAACAGCTGCCGCAAATCCTACTAAGGCAATTTCACCAACACCTTTTGCTCCTGTTGCGTTGATCACAGGGTCGGGTTTATTGGGAAACCAGGTGTCAATATACGGTACATCCGTATGTAGCGGCATATGATAACTTCCTAAATTATCATTGATGTATTTTCCTGTTGTATGGTCAATGAGTACTTCTTCGGTCAATGCCATTCCTATACCGCCAACCGCACCGCCGATCATCTGGCTGCGGGCTGTTTTCTCACTGATGATCTTGCCGCCGTCACCGGTTGCAACAATTTGTTTTAGTTTGACAGCGCCGGTTGCCAGGTCAACATGCACTTTTACAAAATGAGCAGAAAATGAGTTCATCGCATATTTCTGCGCTTCGGCAGCTGCACGGCCTGATTCCTGGATGATTTCAACCTGTTCTTTACCTGCAACCTTCACCAGTTCGCTCATTGATATCCTGACAGAACCATCTTTCTTTGAAATAAGTTGTTCGTTTTTTATTTCAATATCGTCTGCTGATAAAGTTTTAAATGATGCCACATTTGCGATTGCAAGCTCTTTCAGGTTTTTCTTCAGGGCATCACAAACAAGACTTACACCATTTCCTAAAGTGGAAGTGGTGGTTGAGCCTCCCTGCGTAGGTCCCGGCGGAAAATCGGTATCACCCAGCATGAAACGAATTTTTGATGCCGGCATATCCATTACTCCTTCTGCAATTTTTACCATGGCGGTAGCGGTACCCGGTCCCATATCGCTTACAGCACTCTGCAGTGTAAGTGTGCCATCCTTTTTCAGTATAGCTTTGACCGCTGCATTACCTCTTCCTGCACCAAATACACCACCACCCATGCCATAACCCACCAGCATACCGTCTTCTTTTAATGAACCGGGTGTAGTTGGTCTTTTGTTCCAGCCAATTTTTTCTCTTCCTGCATCATAACACTCTTTCAGGAATTTGCTTGACCATGGCAGTTTACTAACGGGATGCAGTTCTGCATAATTCTTAACTCTCAACTCAACGGGATCCATGTTCAGCTTGTTAGCCAGTTCATCCAACGCACTTTCCAGTGCGAATGCGCCGGTGGCTTCTCCGGGGCCACGCATCCAGGTAGGCGTATTCAAATCAAGAGGCAGGATTTTATAGGTGGTGTTTACATTGGGGCAGTCATATAAAAACTGGGAGGCATTTACAATGCCCTCCCGGTAATCTTCATACCGGGATGTATTGCTGACAGCGTGATGCGTAATTCCAACCAGTTTGCCTTCTTTTGTGGCACCAATGGCAATCTTTTGCCATGATTGCGGACGATAGCCTACCATAGAGAACATTTGACGGCGGTTGAGTAATACTTTGACGGGCCTCTTAACTTTTTTAGCAGCAATAACGGCTGCAGGCACATTGGGCCAGCTTCTCAATGATGCTCCAAAAGCGCCACCGACATATTCTGTTATCACACGGACATTTTTTTCCTCTAAACCAAAGCACCTGGCCAGTTGTGACTGTGTGCCTTTGGGGCCCTGCGATTTATCATATACCGTCAGTTTATCATCACCTTCCCAGATAGCAATGGTGGCATGCATCTCCATGGGATTGTGTGTTTCTATCGGTGTAAAGAATTCCGCTTCTACAAATACATCCGCCTTTTTATAGGCATCCGGTTCACCTCTTTTGTATTCGCCGATCTTTTTCAATTTAGTTTCATCGGTTCTCAATTTTTCAAAATCAGTTTCAAATGCTTCTGTGATATATTCTGCTTTTACCAGTTTAGCAGCTTTTACTGCTTTCTCCCAGGTATCAGCGACAACAAGGGCAACCGGCTGGCCATAATGATAAACAAGGTTATTATTAAAAACTTTTAGTCCCTGCCATTCAAAGCCTCTTTTATTGAGCTCTTTATCGTGAGGCCTGTAACCGGGAACCGGCGGGCAATTTTGGTAAAATATAATGTCAAGCACACCGGGACTGTTTTTTGCTTCGGCAATCAACAGGTTTTTTATAGCTCCTCTTGCAATAGTGCTGGTCACAAAAACGCCATAGGCAATATTATCTATACGCTGATCAGCTGTGTATTTGGCACGACCGGTCACCTTTTCAATTCCGTCTACCCGGTCATCGTTTAAAAAAATATTCTTATCCATAACAAGTATGTTGGGATTGATAAATTCAATTCTGTTTAAATTTTCTGTCCGCTTTTTTTAACCTCCATAATGGCGTCAACAATGTTGGGATAGGCTCCGCAACGGCAGATATTGCCACTCATGTATTCCCGTATCTCACCTGGTGTATTTGCTTTCCCCTCCTTGATGCAGGCAACAGCGGACATGATCTGTCCGGGTGTGCAATAGCCACATTGAAAAGCATCGTGTTTGATAAATGCTTCCTGCATGGGGTGCAGTTTATCGCCCTGCTCCAATCCTTCAATCGTAGTGATCTTTTTGCCATTATTATCAACGGCTATAGACAAACAGGAGTTCACCCTTTGTCCATCTACATGAACAATGCAGGCACCGCAATGTCCCTGGTCGCATCCCTTTTTTGTCCCTGTAAGTCCCAATTGTTCCCTCAACATATCCAGTAAACTCATAGATGGATCAACTGCCAGGGAATAATCCTTTCCATTGATCTGCAATTTAATGGGGGCTTTTTCAAAGAAGGAAGCTATAGCCTCGTTTTGTTCGCCGGCATTGAGCAGTGCTTTTGGCGCAATACTTAAAACGGTGATGGCTGTTGTCTTTTTTAGAAAGCTGCGGCGGCCTTCACCATCACAATTGTGTTCTGGATGTTTCATGTGTTTATCTTTTATATAACTGCCTTTGGCGGTTTTTGAATTTGTCAAATGTTATGCCCTAAATATTTATTGCCGGTTGGTATACAGCTTTTGTTTACGGGCATTTCATGAGAAAAATTGTACAACAAATTACTTTGTTTCGGGCAGGCTGTAAAAAAAAATTATCGCTTGACGATTCGTTTACTGCCCTCCCTGATACTTCTACTTGATATATAGCCACGACACTGGGATGCCTTATATTTGCAGCCTTATTAATTCGTTTTCTTACTGCGATATGGATCGTATTTACCTGGATAATGCCGCTACTACGGCACTTGATAAAGAAGTACTGGATGCCATGATGCCTTATATGACATCACATTTTGGCAACCCTTCTTCTATTTACTCTTATGGAAGGGAAAGCCGGCTGGCAATTGAAACGGCCCGAAAGACAGTAGCGAAGATCCTTAATGCGAATCCCGGCGAAATATTTTTCACCAGCGGGGGAACAGAAAGTGATAATATGGCCATTGCATCGGCTATTCATGACCTGGGCTGCCGCCATATCATCACATCGCCCATTGAACATCATGCTGTATTACATGCTGTGGAGCATTTTGATCATGATGATGTAGTGACTACAAGTTTTGTTAAGATATACCCGGACGGGCATGTGGATTTAAATGATCTCGAAGATCAGCTGGCAAATCATGAGGAACGTTGCCTCGTATCATTGATGCATGCCAACAATGAAATAGGAAATCTGCTGGATATTAACGCTGCCGGCGAGATATGTAAAAAATATAATGCCATCTTTCATTCAGATACAGTACAAACGGTAGGTCATTACAAGATAGATCTCCGCAGCAAGCCACTTCATTTTGCCACAGGGGCCGGCCATAAGTTTCACGGACCAAAAGGAATCGGTATATTATATATCAATGATAATATAAAAGTAAAACCGATGATCTTTGGGGGCGGCCAGGAAAGAAATATGAGGGCCGGTACAGAGAATCTCTACGGGATAGTTGGTTTTGCAAAAGCACTTGAACTTGCAGACGCCAATATGGAAAAAGACAGTGCTTATGTTCAATCATTGAAGACATACATGATTGAACAACTGCAGAAACATATTAAAGGGGTGCAGTTTAACGGAGACTATAATGGTAAGAGCCTGTATACCGTTCTGAATGCCTCATTCCCCAAAACAGAAAAGTCAGAAATGATCCTCTTTAACCTGGATATGCAGGGTATTTGTGTCTCAGGTGGCAGCGCCTGCAGCAGCGGGGCCGATGTGGGA
This sequence comes from Bacteroidota bacterium, assembly GCA_029558715.1. Taxonomy (GTDB): domain Bacteria; phylum Bacteroidota; class Bacteroidia; order Chitinophagales; family Chitinophagaceae; genus JJ008. Next base: position 20,831 of record JAKQEA010000114.1, read on the forward strand.
AGTCATGTAATCAGGGCACTCAATAATAACCCCAACCTGGTGCCGGTCCGTTTTTCTTTCTCCAGGCATAATACAAAGGATGAGATCGATACGGTGGTTAGGAAACTCAGAGAGTTGATTTAGACAGACAAAAAATAAATTTGGACAATTACGAAATTCTCGTAGTTTTACGAAAATTTCGTAGAAATGGAAAAACTTACCCATGCTGAAGAAGAAACCATGCAGGCTGTATGGCGCACCGGCGAAGGCAATGTGAAAGCCTTTATGGATCATCTTGATGAATCTCTCCCTTACACCACCGTTGCTTCAACCATTAAGAATCTTGAAAAGAAAGGATACCTGCTCAGCAGGCTTGTCGGGAATGCCTATTTGTATAAACCGGCCGTGAGTGAAGATGAGTATAAGAAAAAATTTATGGGAAAAGTAGTGAAAGAGTATTTCGATAATTCTTATAAGGAACTTGTGAATTTTTTTGTAGAACAGAAAAAATTATCTGCCAAAGAGCTGAAAGAAATAATCAGCATGATTGAGAAGGGAAACAGTTAATCATTCAACTTATCACAATGCCTTTTTTCATTTTATACCTGCTAAAATTATCTGTCAGCCTTGCAGTAGTGTTTTTGTTTTACCAGTTTGTTTTACGTAAGCTGACATTTTATAACTGGAACCGCTGGTACCTCCTGGGTTATACTCTGTTATCTTTTCTGGTTTCATTTATTGACATATCGCCGGTATTAGAGAAAAATGAATTAGTCTCTAATACCATGATAACATGGATACCTGTTTTTGCTGCTGGTACCGGAAATGACCATGCAGGCAATACTTTTTTTACTGGCTGGGGAATTGCCGGATTGGTTATGGCGGCCGGATCGGTTTTTATGCTTATAAGATTACTGTTTCAATTGCTGTCTTTCCGAAAAATGAGGAAGAAGGCCGGATTCGTTTCGAACAATGGCGTCAGTCTCTACCAGGTAGAGGAAGACATCATTCCTTTTTCCTTTGGCAATTCCATATTTATTAATCGCAACCTGCATACAGAAGCTGAATTACAGGAGATCATCCGTCATGAATTTGTGCATGTAAAACAGCGGCATAGTGTAGATATCATCTGGGGTGAGTTGGTTTGCCTGCTCAACTGGTACAATCCGTTTGCCTGGTTATTAAAAGGGGCTATCCGTCAAAATCTTGAATTCATTGCAGATGATAAAGTAATCGAAACCGGAGTATGTAAAAAAGAATACCAGTACCTGTTACTTAAAGTAATAGGGAACAATCAATATAGTATAGCTAACCAATTTAATTTTTCTTCATTAAAAAAACGTATAGCCATGATGAACAAACTCAAATCCGCTAAAGTGAATTTGTTGCGGTTTCTTTTCATTTTACCACTACTGGCAGTGATCCTGCTATCATTCCGGAAACAGATCGGTGATACTTTATCAGGTAAAAAAGAAGTAGCAATGGTTGTTAAGTCTGTCATTACCGATACCGTACCAGCTGTGCATGTACCGAATGAAAAAGGATATTACATAGACATTGTTGATTCGAAAGGCAATTGCACCCTAGTAGTAAAGGATAAGAACAAAAATGAAGTGAAAAGAATCTTACTTACCAAATGGAATGAAAACAAGGAGTATTTTGAGAATCTCTATGGAGAGTTACCACCACCACCGCCTCCGCCACCTGCACCGCCAGTAATGACTATAGATGCCGTTGATCAGGCCCCACCAGCGCCACCTGCCCCAACGGCGCTGGTAAAACTTCCGGCACATGTGAGTACGGTAAATATCAATAATGAGATTGCCACCGTGATCTTGAAAGACGGGACTAAAGAAAAATATGATTTATCCATACCGGCACAGAGAAAAAGTTTTGAATCAAAGTATGGCAAACTGCCCGTGCCACCACCACCTCCTGCACCTCCTGCAAAAGAAGATAAAATCGAAGTCTTAGGAGTTGAAATGGTTCCTGATAATATTATTTACATCATTGACGGTAAAGAGGTAAAAGCGTATGAGGTAAACATGTTACAACCGGAGAAAATTCTTACCATTGAAGTGCTTAAAGGAGTGTCTGCCACATCAGCCTATGGCGAAAGAGCAAAGAACGGGGCCATTGTAGTGACAACAAAGCAAACTAATATAAAGGGAGCAGTCAATCCTATATATGTTATTGATGATGTGATTTCAACAAAAGAAGCCTCAGATAAATTAAAACCAGATGAGATTCAATCAGTGAATGTATTGGGTGCAGAAAATGCAAAAGTGTTGTATGGCGAAAAAGGAAAGAACGGAGCTGTTATTATAAAAACAAAAAAGATAAGCCCGGCGAAACCAGTCAGCGTACTCCCTCAGATATTTCCGGGAAATGCAGTGAAAGCTGAAAAAGACAATTGCTGATTACTATGTATGCTGATACTAAGTGCCGGTTATCCGGCATTTTTTATTTTGAACAGGCAGGAGTAATTATACTGGATAATTATAAATAGTACCAGGGATTCCTTTTTGCGGCAATCACATATTTCTTCACATTTCTGAAGAAGGCCAGTACCATGTAAATAATAATGGGAGAACCCATAGTAAGGATAGACGCATACATAAAGTATTGCCTGATCTTGCTGGTGGCAATACCCAGCCGGTTGCCGATAGCAGAACAAACGCCAAAGGCATTCCATTCAACAAAGTCTTTGAATCTGTTCATAGCTCTAAATTAGAAAATTTAAACAATTGCGGCAACCCGGAGTTATTCAGACAGGTGATTTTCGTACTTTTGCCACTCATTTTACTCACCTCTAAAGAAGACTCCACATGGTATTTGATTTAGATCTTATTAAGAAACTTTACGCTGAGATGCCTGCCAAGGTAGATGCTGCCCGCAAAGCATTGGGCCATCCGCTTACACTGGCTGAGAAAATTCTGTATTCCCACCTTTGGGAAGGAGTGGAAATCAAAGATTTTCCCCGTGGCAAATCCTATGTGGACTTTGCACCTGACAGGGTAGCCATGCAGGATGCTACGGCGCAAATGGCTTTACTGCAGTTTGATACCACAGGCCGTAAAAAAGTGGCTGTGCCTTCAACAGTTCACTGCGATCACCTGATTGTAGCCAAAAATGAAGGTAAAAGTGACCTTACAAAAGCAGTTTCTGATAACGAAGAAGTATACAATTTTCTTTCTTCTATCTCCAATAAATATGGAATTGGCTTCTGGAAACCCGGCGCCGGGATCATTCACCAGGTAGTGCTTGAAAATTATGCATTCCCCGGCGGAATGATGATCGGTACAGATAGTCATACAGTAAATGCCGGTGGGTTGGGTATGATCGCAATTGGGGTGGGTGGTGCAGATGCCTGTGATGTAATGGCGGGTCTAAGCTGGGAGCTGCTGATGCCAAAATTAATCGGTGTAAAACTTACTGGTAAACTGAATGGATGGACGGCCCCAAAAGATGTGATTTTAAAAGTAGCTGGTATCCTTACTGTAAAAGGCGGCACCAATGCTATTGTTGAATATTTTGGTGAAGGGGCGCAAAGTATGAGTTGTACCGGTAAAGGCACTATTTGTAATATGGGCGCAGAGATTGGCGCCACTACTTCCACATTCGGATACGACGAAAGTATGAGCCGCTACCTGAAAGCTACAGGCCGTGCAGAAGTGGCTGAAGCCGCAGATAAAATAAAAGAATATTTAACCGGTGATGCAGAAGCATATACCAACCCTGAAAAATATTTTGACCAGGTAATTGAAATAAACCTGAGCGAACTGGAGCCACATCTCAATGGACCATTCACACCAGACCTGGCAACTCCTATTTCTCAAATGAAAGAAGCCGCAGCAAAGAATGGCTGGCCTACAAAAATTGAAGTTGGATTGATCGGAAGTTGCACCAACTCTTCTTATGAAGATATCAGCCGTGCTGTAAGCCTGGCAAAACAGGTAAAAGCAAAGGGATTGAAATTGAAATCAGAGTTCACTATCACTCCGGGTAGTGAGCAGGTCCGCTATACAATTGAAAGAGACGGGTTCCTGGATGTGTTTGGTGAAATAGGTGCCACCGTTTTTGCCAATGCATGCGGCCCTTGTATCGGTATGTGGGACAGGATGGGAGCGGAGAAGCAGGAAAAAAACACCATCGTTCATTCTTTCAACAGAAATTTTGCCAAGAGAGCTGATGGAAATCCAAACACAATGGCCTTTGTGGCTTCGCCAGAATTAGTTACCGCATTAGCTATTGCCGGTGATTTAAATTTCAATCCGTTAACGGATACACTGACGAATGATAAAGGAGAGCAGGTAAAATTGGATCCTCCAAGCGGTGATGAATTACCTGTTAAAGGATTTGCTGTGGAAGATGCAGGTTACCAGGCACCGGCAGAAGATGGAAGCCATGTAGTGCTTGATGTTAAACCGGATAGCAAACGTCTTCAATTATTGTATCCCTTTGCGGCTTGGGAAGGGACTGACCTGAAGGGGTTGAAACTTCTTATCAAAGCTAAAGGGAAATGTACTACTGACCATATCTCCATGGCCGGGCCCTGGTTGAAATTCCGTGGTCACCTGGATAATATCAGTAATAACCTGTTGATCGGTGCTACCAATTCTTTCAATGATAAAACAGATACTGTTAAGAACCAGCTGACAGGAGAATACGGAACTGTTCCCAACACACAACGGGCATATAAAGCCGCAGGTATCGGTACCATTGTCGTCGGGGATGAAAACTATGGTGAAGGTTCATCAAGAGAACATGCTGCCATGGAACCAAGACACCTTGGTGTAAGGGTAGTAATGGTGAAATCATTTGCAAGGATACATGAGACTAACCTGAAAAAGCAGGGAATGCTGGCACTTACTTTTGCAAACAAAGATGATTACGATAAAATACTGGAAGATGATACTATAGATGTGGTGGGTTTGACCAGCTTTACGCCGGGTAAACCATTGCAGGTGGTGCTGCATCATAAAGATGGCAGCAGCGACAGCATCATGGCAAATCATTCCTACAATGCGCAGCAAATTGAGTGGTTTAAAGCAGGCGGGGCGTTAAATGTTATCCGCAGCCAGTTTGCTAAGTAATATTCTTGCAATATAAATAGTTGCCTCCGGTTGAAGCCGGAGGTTTTATTAATGAACTCGTAGCCGGATCACCGAAGAGTGCCCCGGTAAAATTTGGATGAGTGATTAACTCAATCCTGTTATCACTCCGTTCGCATCTATATCAATTCCCTCCGCTGCAGGAATAACAGGTAATCCCGGCATTCGCATCATTTCTCCTAAAATCGGAATTACAAATCCTGCACCGGCAGCAAATTCAAATTCACGGACTGTTACAATAAAGTTTTCAGGTCTGCCTGTTTTTCTTTCATCATCTGATAAGCTCTTTGGTGTTTTGGCCATACATACCGGCATTTGCTCAAAGCCCAGTTCTTTGATATTTTTTAATTGAGTCTTTGCTTTTACTGAATACTCCACTGCATCAGCTCCATAAATTTTTGTAGCGATACGATGAATTTTTTCTTCGATTGATAATTCCCGGTCATATAAAGGTTTGAAATTGCTTTCATCACTTTTGATCAGGTCAGTCACTGCGTGGGCTAATTCAGTCATGCCCTTTCCGCCTTCAGCAAAACCTTTACACACTATTGCTTCCACCTGGTATTTGTTACAGAATGATTTAATTCTTGCAATTTCTTCATCGGTATCACCGGGGAAATAGTTAATGGCCACCACCGACCTCATATCAAAAAGCTGCATATTTTCGAGGTGTTTCCCCAGATTGGCTAATCCTTTTTCTACTTTGGTGATTGATGGAATTGTCAGTTCATCTTTCTTCGCTCCCCCATGATGCCGTAATGCTCTTACGGTTGCAACTATCACTACCGCCTTTGGCTTTAGCCCGGCATTTACACATTTAATATCAAAGAATTTTTCTGCACCGAGGTCGGCTGCAAAGCCAGCTTCTGTAACTACATAGTCACTGAGTGAAAGCCCCATTTTTGTGGCAAGAATGGAATTTGTTCCCTGGGCAATACTTGCAAATGGCCCTCCATGGAGAATGGCCGGGTTTCCTTCCAGGGTCTGTACCAGGTTTGGCTTAATCGCATCTTTTAAAAGGATCGCCATCGCTCCAACTGCATTCAGATCTCGGGCAAAAACTGGCTGACCACTAAACGTAGTTCCCACATAGATATTTCCCAATCGTCTTTTAAGGTCGTCCATACCAGTACTCATACAAAGTATGGCCATGATCTCTGAAGCGGGAGTGATGTTGAAACCATCTTCCCGGGTAATGCCATTGGCTGTGCCGCCTAAACCAATTACGATATGCCGCAATGCCCGGTCGTTCATATCCATTACTCTTTTCCATACTATCGTTCTGGGATCTATTTGTAAACTTCTTTTTTTATTCTGCAGGTTATGATCGATCAATGCAGCTAGAAGATTATTTGCTTTCTCGATAGCCGCAAAATCGCCGGTAAAGTGCAGGTTAATATCTTCCATTGGTATGATCTGGGAATATCCGCCACCGGTAGCGCCTCCTTTTAAGCCAAATACGGGACCTAATGATGGTTCTCTCAAAACAGCCATTGCCTTCTTACCAATATGATTCAATCCATCTGTAAGGCCAACTGATATGGTTGTTTTTCCTTCACCGGCTGGGGTGGGAGTAATGGCTGTTACCAGAATGAGATGGTGTTGTTTGATTTTTTCTTCATCGATCAGCTTTAAAGGTAATTTGGCTTTGTGCTTTCCATAGTATTCAAGATCATTATTACTGATGTTTATAGAGGCAGCAATTTCCTTGATATGGCGGATTGGTGCCGACTGGGAGATAGCAATATCTGTTAGCATGACAGGTAAGATTATTAATTGCACAACTTACTTTTATCGGGTATGTTAAAAGCTGATATTTGTCAATACATGGATTGACAAAGAACTTTTCTGCGGTTTTCGACAAATCATCTTTGAAGACCCTCTTCCTTATGTATGTTTTTTAGTAAATGGGGCTAAATCATGTTTCATATAATATAAAATATGTACCTTTTATACATACTAAAACTCCAGGTTATGAAGCACTACCATATTATTTCCAGGATAGCCATTTATGTACTGGCTGTCGTTTTATTTGTATTCGGTATTTTTCATTTCATGTATCCAAGGGATCTGTTAGTATATGTTCCCGATTTTCTCCCGCTGGGAATTAAATGGGCTTATATTGTTGGCGGAGCATTTATACTGGTGGCCCTCTCTTACCTGACCAACCAGTATGTAAAATTTTCAAGTTATCTCTTATTTGTTCTTCTCGTTATTTTCATTCTTACGATTCACCTTCCAAATTATAATAATGCGGGTGACAAGGAGATGAGACAGTTAGCATTGATTAATATACTGAAGGATACTGCGATTGCTGCGTTTGCACTTCATATAGCAGCAGGGGCTTATCACCAGCATTTTCATTTGGAAAACAGTGATTAGGCCACAATAGTAGTGGCGATATTTTTATGCGGCATTCAGATGCTGAATTACTTCAGTAGTTTTTTTACTTCTGCAAGTATATAGCCGTTTTCAAAATAATGATACAAATTCTTGCCGGGACAGGTGGTTTGTGCAGAGTTATCCCGGTGAGTAGATAATGTTTCAACTGGAATCGAATATTTTATTGAGCAATAGGCTATCAGCCTGATCAGCGAGGATAGTTGCTCCGGAAACACCTCTTGTTTTTCAAAGTTACCAAGACAGGTAATTAATAAATGCCCTGAAGGATCATATTCAGTAGCTGTTTCTCCTACTGTATGCACATCTCTTCCTTCGTAAATCGTACCGTCAGGCGCAATCAGAAAATGATAAGGGATATCTGCCCAGTTCCTGTCTTTTCCCATTCCCCATGTTTGTATCCGCTTTATCTTTTTTGCTGCATCGTCAGACAAAAGCAGCTGAGTGCCTTCATGATGGACCGTTATTTTTACGGGTACATGACTTTTATAAGGCCTGGGATTGTCAGCATTCCATGCGCTGCGGGACACAATGGGTACTTCCAGATTTTTTTTCTGTATTTTTTTTGATGAAGAGCAATTCATCTGAAAAGAAATGATGATAAGAATTGCCAGCCCAGGAGATAGTTGCCTTATACGCATAGTTAAAACATTGCAGTGCTCTGTTAAATGGAAATATACCTGCATTCAAAAGTATAACTTATCTAACTGCCATTCATGATCAACCAGGTTCATTTGCATAAAAAAACCCGCATAATTTAAATGCGGGTTTTAAAAGAAGTGATATTCTTAGGGCATAGTGTTGCCAGTAGCCCCAAAACTGATAGAGGCAAGTAAACGACCTGCCGGTAATTCAGAGGAAGTGTAATACAATTTCAGGTTTGTAGTATTTCCTTTTTTCAGATTTATTATTTCTTTTACACTGCAACTCATTGCAGAAACAGGTTTATTCGAATCATTATAGCGAAATTCTTTCAATGTTTTATTTTGTCCATCCTTAATGGTTATTACCCTGTTCTTGCCGATCCTTCCGCAATGGTGATATTTTATGATCAGCTGGTCTTCTGCAGTTGCATCAGCAAGTTGAAGGTTTTGAACAGTGTTCATCTCCGGGCCAAACTTCTGTAGTACCAGTTTGTTATTCAGGTATACTTCAAATCCTTCACCTCCCCAATTGGGAGTAAAGGAGAAGAAAATTGAGCTTATTGCTGCCAGGAATAAGGACAATGCCAGGTTCTTTTTGCTTTTCATGATTGTACTATTTAGAGGTTAAAAAATTGGAAAATGCTTTTCAGCTATTGACTGTACAAAAGAACTATATCCGGCTGCCTGGTAAAAATACCTTTGACGAAAGTATCGGTATGCTTGATGTATGACATAGAAACAGGGGGTACCATTTTCTTCAGTATTTTTATGTTATGCAACGGATTAAGCCGGATGTTGATATTATCAAAGATTTGCTGGAAGCGGTGCTGGCAGCGCAGCCTGGTTCTTCATTCACCAGCAGCCTCCTGTATCAGTACCAGGAAAGGGGAGGGCTGAGTAAGAAGCAATTGCAGGGCCTGTATAGTAAGGCATCAAAAATTAAGAGTATTGCACCGGGTAAGCTGGCAACATTGGAAGCCATAATATTAAAGAAACCTAATCGCTATAAGTCGGCCTTACCTGAGGCGACACCCCTATACAGTAAGGATGAAACAACGGGTAAGCAACTGGAGGCAATTCTCCTGAAATACCCGCAACATAAGAGAGTGCTTTACTTTAAGTCAAAGTATGATAATAATGAAGTGCTAACTTCGGCAGAGTTAGCAGAGCTGCAGCGGTTCAGTAAATTGTTGGGTTAAGTTCTGAATCTTCAAGTATCAACTCATATCCATTCATGATTTTTCTCATAACCCGGGGTTATTGGTCTCTCTATTTTCAGCTTACTGATTCCGCCGGGCATGCAACAATATCTGCAACATCGCTTAATTGATAATCTTCGGAAAGCTATTTACGGTAATACTGTATTTGCTGCCCTGGAAGAATGCAGCCGGCGGGCTATTAAAAATCCTGTAGTGTTAAAGGAGTATCATGAGGTATTACTTTTTTTGTGTGCCTATCCTTGGAATGCAAAAGTAATGCAGCTTGCAGCAGAGGAGTTACAACGCCTGTCTCAAATTATAAAGAAGCACCATAGTAATTACAGGTGGCAATATACTCTGTCAGGCAGCGGTTTACCCTTTACTGAATTGAGGTGCCAGTATAGTATGGAACTGGTAAACTGGCTAATAAATGAATTTCCAGGCGAGATACAGCCCGCAGAAGCTGAGGCATCACCTGAAACCATAAAACAAATTTTCCAGGTACTGCTTCCGGGAGTAGAATTTGAAAAGTCAACACATGGAGAACTAAATACCTGGAATCGAGTCAGGATGCTGAGTGGCCATTATCACAATGTTGCAGCACTGAAGTGGTTGTTAAAAATATTTTATCAGAAGAAGTGGCCCTTATTGATCAAAGATCAGTTATATGATAATTTTCATATCTATTTAAACTGGATGCTAAAGGAGGGAATTCACAACAGGAGCTTTAACCGCTGGCCGTATATTACTAATACTTATTATCATACATCTTTCAAAAAAAAGGTAAGCAGTCATTCAATAATCCGGCAACCATTACAAATGCCCATGGCATTATCAGCACAACAGAAAAGCGAACTTTTATCAGTTGCAAGAATTTCTCTTGCTTTTTATTACAGGGAAACTGATCCGTTTACCTACGCTGATTTATCAGCGGTTGAATTGTTTGATATGGGCCGGGGATTGCAAATAGCTTTGTTGCCCATGCAGGCGCAGCGCCGATTGTCGCTGGAAAGCTATATCGGGTTCATGGCATTTAAGAATGGGGTTCCTGTGTCATATGGCGGCGGCTGGATATTCGGGCATCGTTGTAAGATCGGTGTGAATATTTATCCGCCTTTTCGCGGTGGTGAATCAGCATGGATTTTTTGCCAGGTACTACGGCTGTATTATCAGCAGTATACTATTCACCGGTTTGTGGTAAAGCCTTACCAGTTTGGAAAAGGAAATCCTGAAGGGTTGAAAAGCGGGGCCTTTTGGTTTTACTATAAACTGGGCTTCAGACCGGTGAACGAAAAGATAAAAACCATTGCAGCAAATGAATGGAAGAAAATAAAGGAAAACAAATCCTATCGTACTTCGCTTAATATATTAAGAAGTTTGACAGCCTGTAATAAAGAATGGATCGTAAGTAAGAATCCTGCTTTACATCCTGAGGCGGCAGATCTAAGCAGCAATATCACTTCTATGATCAATCGGCGATTTAAAGGTGATAGGAGTAAAGCCACGCAGGTATGTAAGCATGAACTAAGATCTTTTCTAATGCCTCAGAAACTTACTGCGTCAATTGAGGTGCATAATTCTGTACTGGAGAATTGGGCTCTTCTATTTGCCAGTAAACCCGGGATTATGAGATCGAAAAACGTACATCGTAACCAATGGCTTAAATTACTTTGGGCTAAAACCAAAGGAAGTGAAAAGGATTATATCATGACATTACAACGCCACCTCGGCCTATTCACAGGCTGATATTCAGAAGTACGGCAAATTTTACTTATAAAATGAAAAGAATTCAGGGTGTAAACCTAAACTAATTAGCCGGATAAAATATTCCGAACCAAATAGTTACATTCCACTATCCGGCCAGTACTTATATAAATTATTATTTGAGCTAACTTGTAGAGAGGCAACCTTTGATGGCCATAATGCGATACTGGAGTGAAACACTACACACAATTGTTATCTGCGGACGAACTTACCCATCATGTTGAGGCATGTGCACTCAATAACAGGGAGAGCCAGAAAGTCATATATAGCTCTTTCTATGGGTATGCTATGGCTATATGCGACCGCTACGTCAGCACCCAGGATGATGCCATTGAAATATTGAATGATGGATTTTTGAAAATTTTCAGGGAGATCCATCATTATAAACCAGCTTATGCTGATGTGATCAGCTCATTTAAAGGGTGGTTACGAAAAATTATGGTATACACTGCCATTGATCATTTCAGAAAATATCACAAGCACCAGTTAGTAGCATCACTGGATGAGGTGGTGTACCATGTTCCGACTGCAGCCGAAG
>JAKQEA010000137.1 GCA_029558715.1 Bacteroidota bacterium
TTTGCAAAAGCCACCTGTTTCAGAAATAATAGAGCTGACAGGAGATTATCCGGCAAAAGTGGCGGGGATGCTGTTGAATGAAGAAATAGATGTGGGGCTGATACCCGTTGCGGTGATCCCTGAACTGCCTTCATATCATATAGTAGGAAATTATTGTATCGGTACGGAAGGAGAGATCGCTTCTGTTGCTTTGTTCAGTGAAGTACCGATGAATGAGATCAAAAAAGTTTATCTCGATTACCAGAGCCGTACATCAGTAGCCTTACTAAAGTTCCTGATGAGGGAATACTGGGGCATCAGCCCGGAGATCATCTATGCCGAGAATGAAGATTACCGGCAGGAGATAAAAGGAACCACTGCCGGGTTAGTGATTGGCGACAGGGCCCTTGAGCAGCGGAAAATATCCACCTTTATTTATGACCTGGGTTCAGAATGGCGAAAAATAACAGGATTACCTTTTGTGTTTGCGGCATGGGTAAGCATCAAAGAATTACCGGCTGAATTTGTCCGGCTTTTTGACCAGGCTAATGCGATGGGATTGGATCATATTGATGAAATCGTTGATGAAAACCCATTTGGGTTATATGATCTGCGAAAATATTACACCATGCATCTGAGTTATCGCCTTGACGAAAGAAAGAAAAAAGGCATGGCATATTTTCTGGAAGTGATCAGTGAAAAATAGTTTTTGCAGATACATCTTTTTTTAAAAAATAAGCAACAGGTAAATGAGAAAGATCATCAGGCGTTTGTTAAACAGGTTTGGGTACGAAATTGTTAAAACAGAAAATTGGTTTGCTTCAAAAAGCAGTACAGAAAAGACTGTTAAGGTGGGCAACTACCAGGTTCTTATGCCCGGCAACAACCCGTTGTTACATACTTATACTATTTATCCGGATTTCAACAGCAACTTAGGCAGGCTGGCTGCTACAATTGCAAAAAAATATCCCGGCATGACTGTGCTGGATATCGGAGCCAATGTTGGCGATACGATCTCTATTATTAAATCGGTTATTGATATCCCGGTAATTGGTATTGAAGGCGATCCGGTTACATTTCAATACCTGGAAAAGAATGCCCGGCAATTTAACAACGTAAGTATCGTCAATACGTTTCTCGGTGAAAAGAAGCAGGATGTAAAAGTGGACCTTGATAAAAGCGGCTGGAACACTACGGTTATACCGGCTGCTACAGGAGGAAAAACGATTTCCCTTACTACAGTGGATGAAGTATTAAATGAGGAAAGATTTAAGAACAGCACAATTAAACTTTTAAAAACTGATATCGAAGGCTTCGATACAATTGTATTACGTGGTGCATATGATACAATCAAAAAATATCAGCCTGCTTTGTTTTTTGAATATAACCGTGAAAATATGCAGGCCATAAATGAGGAAGGGTTGTCCACTATTCTTTCTTTTGCCAGGTATGGGTATGAAAAGATTGCTTTTTTTGATCATAAGGGAAGATTGTTGCTGGCAACATCAATGAAAAATACGGCGGAGATCACCAATTTGCATAACTACCTGGGCGGTGCCAATAATCTGTTGGGGCATCTTGATATTTGTATTATCCACCAGCAGGATGAAATAGTGGCTGATGATTTTATAACCGGAGAAGAAAAATATTGCGGGTACCGGTAAAAGTTGTTGCTGCTGAAGCTAGCTTGCGGCTACCTTTAATTCAAATGTATATATCCTCGGGCTTGGTTTGTGAAAAGAAGTTTGCATTATCTTATTCCAGGTATTTTCTTTAAATCTGTGGTAGCCCAACAAAAATTTTATTATTATCCTTTTTACCGGGTTCATATACATAGTACCGTCCGGGTCAATGAATTCAATATTTTCAAAACCTGCAGCTTTAAGAACATAAATACATGATCCTGCTGTGAACATTATGTTGTGAGTGAAGTCCTCATAGCGCCAATAAGTTCCGGTATAGGATTGTGCATTGGGAACCATCAACAGGAATACTCCGCCTTTTTTCAGCAGATTTTTCCTGATATGTATTAATGTGTCAATGATATTTTCTTTTTCAATATGTTCCAGTACATGACTCATCACAATTCTGTCAAATTTCATACTATCATCGACCATGTATTCCCGTATATCATTTACTTTTTCAACATCCAGGCCATTCTTTTTACAGGCAAGAATGGCTTCTTCATTTATGTCAATACCATGAAGGTTCTTAAAACCCTTGCTTTTAAGATGGCTCAGCATTTGCCCCAGGCCGCAACCAATATCAAGAATGTTCAGCTCCTTATCAGTTTCTTTAAAATAGGGGTTCAGATGCCGGGGGAGAGAATAGTCTGAATATGAACTCTCACCTACATTCCGGTTAGAAAAGTAGGCGCTTTTTTTAATCTCGTTATTCGTTGATGTCTCCATAAAAGCGCTGTAATTGGGTTGAATTATTTGCGATTAATTCAGGAGCAAAAATAGTTGATAAAATAATGAATACTTAGGTGAATCTATCATTGAACTGAGTTTAGGAGAGAGTCAAATGAATTACAGGGCAATTTTTCTTGGGTGTCCATTTTTTGTGAGCAAAAAATAACGGGGTGGCTCGTAGAAATTAGCGGCAGTAAAAGGGCCTTCAAAATACTTATCAGCCAGGTCTTCCCTTACAAAAAAAGCATTGGCGCCAATAAAAGCGCAAGCTACCAGTTTGTATCCTTTTTTCTCCGCAAGTTTACAGTATGATTCAAGGCTGGCGCCAAAATTACTTGTCTTGTCCCACATGGCCGCAGGATCATACTTAACAATAAAATCTGTTCCGGGTCTGAATATGGCATTATATTCTATAATCACCACCCTCGGCTTATAATTAGTGATTGCTTCCCATACATGATAGTCATTCCTGTCGATATCTATTGACAATAAGTCGAATTCCCCAGGAACAGCAGCTTGTTTAAATAATGATTCAATATTCTCTGCGGTAATAAGGTGTTGAATCATTTTCAACCTGCCTGATTTTACCAGGTTTGCAAATGATTGTTCGATAGCAGCTTTGTTTTCCTGGCTTCCGTCGATCCAAAGTCCTTCCCACTCCTGGTGCAGTAAATAAGTGCTGTTTGTTTCCGTGCCATCTTCCACTCCAAATTCAACGAAATAACGGTTAGTAGTGCCGATACGTTTGAATATCTCTTCAATTATCCCATCTTCACCTGATTGAGAAAATGCCTGGAACTCGTATTTA
>JAKQEA010000154.1 GCA_029558715.1 Bacteroidota bacterium
CACCAATACTTTTAAGCCGGCAGAAATATTGGAAAAGAATTTTACTTCGGTAATCCCGGAAAAAAATAAAGAACTGGTTGTATATTGTTTTATCGGGCAAACCGCCAGTGTTGATTACCTGGTTGGCCGTTCACTTGGCTACAAAATGAAACTGTATGATGGTAGTATGCAGGAATGGAGCCGGGATGAAAAACTGCCAATGGAAAAAACAAAGAAAGATTAATTTCATTATAAAAAAGAACCCCGGAACTGTATCCGGGATTTTCTTTTTCTGATAGAATCTTTTACATTTTCCTGGTAAACTTTATAACCATCGACTTATATTCCTTTCCATCTTTCGTATCATATTGTTCCATTACCTGGGTATTATCGTCAACCATTTTCATCGTTTGTCTTACATCTTTAACCTGTCCGGTCATCGGGTCGGTCATCTTGCCTTTCAGTTCCATTGTTTTGGTCGCATCATTCCAGGGTCCTTCCATATACATGATACCGGTCCCCATATTATCAATCCAGGTAGAAACAAATATTTTCCTGGCATTATCCCATCCTGTCAAACTTCGCCCTTCAAATGGCATTCCATTGAACGAACCAGTATTGATGCTTTCCTGGTAGCGGCCACCCAAAATCATTTTATTTACGCAGCTTGCTTTCATACTTTGTGCAGGAGCATTCGGGTCCATCCACATTTGAATCTCCATGTTCCATTCTCCATCCGAGGCAGCCATCATTTTATGTACATCAGAAGGAGTCATATAATCCATCCATTTTTTCATCTCATCCGGAGTCTGAGCATTTATAATGGTAAACAATGCGGCTAGTACAATTAAGCCAATAGAGAAGGTTATTCGTTTCATAATTTATTTTTTAGATTTAAAAGTTACAAACTCTGCCCATATTTATCAAGAAAAAATGATGTCAGTAGAATTTACCCGGATAAATCAACTGAGCTGAATGGTTTTTATCTGCATTATGGTAGCTATACTGGTTGCTCTTTCTTTGATAATATAGGCGTTATCTCCGGTAAATAATTCATCAACAGTTTCTTTAAAATAGCGAAGCCAGGTTTCAAAATGACTCTTTAGCAGAGGAGATTGCCGGTGCAAAGCCATGTGAGGCTGCATCGCATTTTTATGATAGGTATCTGATTGAAATAAAATGGAATCCCAAAAATTAACCAGGACAGGTAAATGATGCGAAAGATCAATCTTAGCCACATCCGTAAATATATAGCTGATGGAATTATCTGCTAACAGTTTTTCATAAAATCGGGTTACCAGTACCAGCAGATCTTCCCTCCCTGTAATATCTTTTTTCATTTCTTATTCATTGATAGCTGCATATAATTTTTCCGCATCACTTTTATTGAAAAGTTGCGTTCCATCATTCATGGTAGCAGCACTACCACATGCCACACCAAAGCGAATAGCTTCTCTCAATGTTTTTCCTTTTTGTAAGGAATAGGTGATGCCGGCAACCATACTATCACCTGCACCAACAGTGCTTTTCTTTTCAACCGGAGGAGCTTCCACAAAGTATCTTTTATCACTGCTTACCATCCATGCGCCCAAAGCACCCATTGAAACAACCATAATTTCGGAAAATCCATCCCTGATAGCCTGCTGGGCAGCATCGGGCACTTCTTCTTTATCCAGCCAGTCTACATTCAGCATTTTACATAATTCGCCAATATTTGGTTTAATCATGTAAGCATGTTTGCCTTTTAAAGCCTGTAATGCAGGACCACTCGTATCCACAATACATTTGGCACCTACAGCCGTTGCATTTTTTACGATCAGGCCATAAAAATAGTCAGGCAGACCGGGAGGCAGGCTGCCACTGGCCACCACAAATGTGGGAGTAAAGGAACGTATCTGGTCAACTAATGTTTTAATAGTTTCTTCCATTACCTCCCTGCCAGGGAAAGTGAACCGGAATTGATTATTGGTGGATGTTTCTAATACGATCCAGTTTTCTCTTGTTTCCACTTTTGTATCCACTGCATGAAATAAAATCTCTTCTTCTTTTAAAAGAGAGCACAACATGTTTCCATTATGTCCTCCTGCCGGAAACAATGCTACTGATGAAGTTTCTAATTTTTGCAGCGCCTTGCTGACATTAATACCACCTCCGCCAGGTTCGTTTACTACCTCTGTACAGCGTAGTTTGCTTTCGGGTTTTAATTTTTCTACCCGGGAACTTTTATCAATGCAGGGATTAAGCGTAATAGTGAGAATCATAATAATATCTTTTAGATGGGTTAAATTTTGTGTGTTTCTTTTAATACAGCTTCAATTCTTTGTTTTACTGTTTCATAATCAGTAAACCCTTTGGCCAACAGGTAAAACTTTTGCTCTGCTACCTGTATCAGCACTTGCGGAAAGCTTGTTACCTGCAATTGCCTGCATAAAGCAAATTCATACTGGGCTTTTTCTTTATATTCTTCACTGCTCAGTTTTGGAAAAAAATCTTCCGGGGAAATAGAATATTTTTCCAACAGGTGGTGATAAGCTTCATTATCTGTCAGGTCTCTTCCTTCATAATGTAAAGCATATTGAAGGTCGCCTGCAAAAGCTACCTGTTTCTCAGGGTATATCTCTTTAACGATGCATAATGCGGCAGCTGATTTCTCTGAATGCTGAAACCAATCACTTTCGCGGGGATTAAAAATGTGCCAGAGATAATCTTCACCGAATTTGATACCTGTCATTTCTTCAACCTGTTTGTAAGCTTGTCCGATATATTCTGCTACAGCACTGATAGGCCGGGCATATTCAGAGGGGATCATTCCACCGGATAACACTTCAAAAGAAAACCGCTCACGATATTCTTCTGCAACCTTTTTTATAACCGGGCTGAAACCATAACACCAGCCGCAGTAGGCATCATAGCAATAATAGATTACTGGCTGCATAAGAAGCAAACTTATGGATACGGAAGTAAAAGTTTATGACTTCCGAAAAAATTAATGTGCTTCCAGCCAGTTACTACCCTGACCACATTCTGCTATTACCGGTACTTTGTGTGGTAATGGTAATGCGATCTGCATATTTTCAATAATCAGCGGCTTTAACTCTTTTACTTCCGATTTGAGAGCATCAAAAACTAATTCATCATGTACTTGCAGCAGCATCTTGCTCTGCATCTTTTCTTTTTTCATTGCGGCATGCACTTTTTGCATGGCCAGCTTGATCATGTCGGCTGCAGTTCCCTGTATCGGCGAATTGATAGCATTTCTTTCCGCAAAACCCCGGACAGTAAAGTTGGCGGAATTAATATCCCGCAACCATCTTTTTCTTCCCATTAGTGTTTGTACATAGCCATGTTCTCTTGCAAAATTGATGGTGTCATCCATGTATTTCTGTATCCCCGGAAATTCTTTTTTGTAGTTATCAATGATTTCCTTTGCTTCTGTTCTGGAAATACCAAGATTATCGGCCAGGCCAAAAGCTCCCTGTCCGTAAATAATGCCAAAGTTTACACTCTTGGCCTTATAACGCATTTCTTTTGTCACTTCTTTTTCAGCAACATTGTACACTCTTGCAGCAGTTGCTGTATGTATATCTGTTCCGTCTCTGAAGGCTTTACACATATTGGCATCACCACTGATTGCGGCCACTATTCGTAACTCGATTTGTGAATAGTCGGCAGATAATAAAATGTGCTTGCTGTCCCTGGGAACAAAAGCTTTTCTTACTTCTTTGCCACGATCTGTTCTTACGGGTATGTTTTGAAGATTAGGATTATTGCTCTGTAAGCGACCTGTTACTGCCACTGCTTGCCCGTAGGAAGTATGCACTCTTCCGGTTTTTCGGTTAATCAATAGTGGCAGGGCATCTACATAGGTTGACTTCAATTTTGTCAATTCCCGGAAGGCAAGAATATCATCAACAATCTGGTTGCCTTTTGCAGCAAGCTTTAGCAGCACATCCTCCCCGGTCTGGTATTGACCTGTTTTTGTTTTTTTAGCAGAAGGATCTAGTTTAAGTTTATCAAACAATATTTCACCTAATTGTTTCGGTGAGGCAAGGTTGAACCGGACACCAGCTTGTTTATAAACACTTTCCTCTGCCTTTTTAGCATCTTTTTCTAATTCTTTGGAGTAGTCGTTCAGGAAATCAGTATCAACTTTTATCCCTTCATACTCCATGTCCACCAGCACTTTTACCAATGGATTTTCTACTTCATTGAATACCTTCTCTACTTCCCTTTGTTTTAAAAGAGGAGTAAAGACATTTTTTAGCTGTAATGTGATATCTGCATCTTCACCAGCATATTCTTTTATCTTTTCGATTTCCACATCCCTCATACTACCCTGCGTTTTCCCTTTCCTACCAATCAGTTCTTCGATATGCACCGGTTCGTAACCAAGAAATTTTTCACTAAGTATATCCATGCTTCGTTTGCCATCTGGTTCAATCACATAGTGCGCCAGCATGGTGTCAAAAATATTTCCCGCTAACTCGATGCCATACCATTTCAGCACCAGCATATCATACTTTGTATTTTGCCCGATCCATGTTTTCTTTTTATCAGCAAATAATGATTCAAAATGTGCAAGGATATCTTTGGTTTTTTTCTGATCAGCCGGGCAAGGAACATAATATGCTTCACCGGGAGTTACACAAAAACTGAGCCCTACCAATTCAGCATCATTGGCATCAATACCAGTGGTTTCTGTGTCAAAACATATTTCGGTATGTTTCTTTAATTCTGTAACCAGTTTTTTGATTGCAGCATCTCCTTCAACGGCATTGTAGGTATGAGGTACGTTGTGAATGTTCTTATCAACCGGTAAAGAATTTTCAGAACTGTCGGAGTCTTTTAAAACTATTTCTTCGACCGGCTTTTGTGAAGTCTCAATAATATTTCCAAATAAATCGGTTTGCACTCCCTGGGGAATTTCTTTTTCCACCACAGATTTTGCAGAAGTTGCAATTGAAAATTCATCACCCAGTAATCTTTTGCCCAAAGTCCTGAATTCCAGGTCGGCAAAGATCTCTTTTAATTTTTCTTTGTTCCAGTCTTTTAGTTTAAAGTCTTCTTCATGAAATTCTACCGGTACATCAGTAATAATGGTTGCCAGTTTTTTGGATAGAATGGCCATCTCTTTGCCCTTTTTCACTTTTTCACCCATAGCTCCTTTTATCTTATCAGCATTGGCCAATGTGTTTTCAAGAGAACCATACTCGGCTAAAAACTTTGCTGCTGTTTTTTCCCCTACGCCGGGTATACCGGGTATATTGTCGACAGCATCGCCCATCATACCCAGCATATCTACTACCTGGTTTACTTCTTTAATATTCCATTTAGCACATATTTCTTCTGGACCCAGTATTTCAGCATCATTTCCCTGGTAAGCAGGTTTGTATATTTTTATTTTTTTAGATACAAGCTGACCATAATCTTTATCAGGGGTAACCATATATACTTCATACCCTGCTTTTTCTCCCTGTTTGGCTAAAGTCCCGATTACATCATCTGCTTCATATCCGTCAAGCGCAATAATGGGGATATTGAAACCTTCAATTATTTTTTTAATATCAGGAACTGCTGCCAGTATGTCCTCAGGTGTTTCCTGGCGGTTTGCTTTATAGTCAGCAAAATCAGTATGCCGTTCCGTAGGTGCGGAAGTGTCAAAACAAACAGCCATATGCGAGGGCTTTTGTTTGTTGATCAGCTCAACCAAGGCGTTGGTGAAACCAAACTGGGCATTGGTGTTTTTGCCTTTTGAAGTTAAACGGGGATTGCGGATGAGGGCATAATAAGCCCGGAACACCAGCGCAAATGCATCAAGTAAAAAGACTCTTTTATCCATGCCACTAAGGTAAAGATTTCAGGCATGGGGAGAGTAAAACGCAACAACCCCGGCTTAAGGCCGGGGTGCTGATATGTTAACGCTGCTTAGCTTAGTTGATAGAAAGTCTCAGCGCAGCTGAGTTCTCTCCTGTTGATTTTGGGGTCTCTTTTTTCTCTGAAACCACTACCACTCCGTCAGTTTCATTTTTCTTTTGTATATACTGTTCAGGGTTATCTACCAAAACAGTACCGCTGAAGGCTGCAGTAGTTGCTGGTGCAGCAGAATTGCTGACAACAACAGTTTTATCTTTATGAATAAAGTTCAGGTAAAGGGCGAAGAACAACAGGTTGAACGCAAAGAAATTGGCGATCTTACGGACACGTCTTTTCATAATTCGGATTTATTGGATTTTAAAAAAATGGTTTATTCGGATATCTGTGGCTAAGATAAACCCATGTGTTACTTACTGCAAGTAATGGAGGACTGTTTTAAATGAAATTGGGCACAAATACGCCTGGGCTATTCGTAAAACTACGAGTGGCTAATTATTGTTCTTTAACCAGTATAGTGTACTTGAAGTGATATTGGATATTAAATTATTCAGCTCCGTTAATTTTCCTTTCATCTCATAGCTGTGTTTTACTTCAGTGCCGCCTTTTACCAGTAAAACATTTACTGTAACAGAATCGCCGTTTATCTTGTAATCGCCTGTTAGAGCAAATGCATCGGTTCCTTCATAATCTGCACTATAGGTAATGTCAGCGTTGGTTTCCCGACTGCTGATACTCATCAGTTCTTTATCAATAGCACTGCGGAATTTCAGGTTATCTATTTTGGTATCAGTGTTCTGGAAATTGCTTCGGGCAAACAATGGTTTTTCAGCAGCCAGAATAATTTTGTTTCTTACTTCTTCATCAATAAGGCCGATATTGAAATTATTATTGGAGTTTAATTGTGGTTCCTGTCTTGCACCCGTTCCTTCTGCAAGGGTACTTACCATTTTTTTGGCAGCATTCAGCCAATTGCTGACATCCAAATACTTTCCATTTTCCAGTATTTCCGGTTGTTGCTTCATCACTTTCAATAGTGAGTAGGTTAAAAGTCCCTGCGAGTATCTTCCCATCTCATACGCATTCTGATCGCTGGCAGAGGCGGCCAGTATAATTAGGCCTGATTGATTATTTAATTTTTCTATCGCTTTAATTTGTTGCCCCTTTTCATCGTTTCTGGCAGCTATATATCCCTGTTCGGGTTTCCCCAAATGTACAAAATCACGGATGGCCTGTCCGCTGTTGCAAGCATCAAATATCAAAATACGTTTCTGAGCTTTCATAGTTGCCGGTTTGATCCATTCCGTCAGTTCGTTGGTGCTGATGCCAACATCAGCAATAGCATCCACGGCAGATGATCTGGATGCATCAGCGGTTAAAAAATAGAATTGTTTTTTGTCTTTTCCTTCCATCACACCATGCCCGGCAAAGAATATCAGCAGTATATCATTTGAGCTTGATTTTTTGCCGATTTCTTCCAATGTTTTCTTAATGCTGTTTTTCTCTGGTAAAAGATAGCGATCATTGGATGTGGTAAGATTATATGTAAACACATGCTCGTTACCATCTGTATTCAAGAGCTTACGGGATGCAGCAGTTATTGCTGCAGACAGATCAGCCGCATCTTTGGCAGCATATTTTAAATCCAGTTCTTCACCTTTATAATCACTCACTCCCACAATAACGGCATAGAGATTAGGGGTCACCGTGGTTTCATTTGTCCTGTCTTCTTTGACGATCAAACCACGGGAAGAAATGGTATTATCGGCAACCCAGGCTTTCACAGTAACTGGGTTCTCACGACCAGGGATAAAATAGGAAGAGAGGTTTTTTTTTGTTTCCACCAGCTCATATGCACTGGCATTTTTTTTCAATTGTTCTTTTTTATAACGTTTTACCTCAATGCCATTAACGTACAAGATTGTTTCACCCAATCCGCCGCGCCGCGGCAGTATTTTAAAGTGATATGCCTCCTTTTCACCGTCCAATTCCTCCACCTGGGGAGTGAGGCTGCAGATATAGAGATCGGAAAGTTTAGGGGCGTTGATGCTATCTCTTTTCATAATGCGCTCTACAAGATTGGGAACCCAGAGTTGGTCTTTTACCTGGTCCAGTTCAATTATCTCTTCATTGCAGGTAAAATAAAGAAGCTTTCTTGCACGTTCGCTGCCATTATAACGATTGTATTTATCCATTACAAGATAATCTGTACTGTCTACAGCGACAAAACTATATAGTAACTCTCCTTCTGTTAAGTCAAATATTTTTGTTTCGCTATTATTAACTGCCACCGCTTTATTATTAATAAAATCAATATTTACTATCCTGTCATTTACGCCCAGCATTAGGCTTTTTACCATCTTACCCGTGCTTGCATCCCACAATTTGAGTGAATTGGAGTACTGGTAAAATGGAGAAGTTAAATAAATATACTTGCTATCCTGGCTGAAATAATAAGTTTCCCGGCTTCCACGATGTGGTTTGACATATTTTTCCAGGCTATTCTGCAAGCGTCCCGATGACAGCTTCCAAACTTTTACGGCACTGTCCATCTGGGTAAGAATATATTTCCCATCAGGGCTGAAGTCAGAGTGAATACCCTCTAGATTGTATAATAATTTAAACAAAGCAGCATCCCAAATTTTCGTATGATTATCGTAAACCGTAGAGATGTATTTCCCATCTGGGCTGAAACGAGTATTTATTCCATTAAGTTCCTTTATTGCTTTGCCGGTGGTCATATCCCAAATTTTATCAGTAATACTTCGGTTGCCACGGATAGTAGTTATTATATATCTCCCATCCGGGCTGAATCCTGAATGCGAACCTTCTAAACGCTGATGCTCCTTGCCGGAAGCCACATCCCATATACTGGTAGAACCATACCAGAAGGTGGTTATAAAATATTTCCCATCAGGGCTAAAATCCGAAAAATCACCACTCATTTTATAGAGAAGTTCGGCAGATTGGGTATTCCAGACATGTATGGTGCTGTCACTATAATTCACTAACAGATATTGTCCATCCGGGCTGTACTGAGTTGAAGTAATAGGATGACTATATTCTTTTAAAGCCAATGAACGTTTACCCGAACTCATATCCCACTCACTGGCCGTTTTTTCATTAGGACGTTTTATAAGCAGGTGCTTTTCATCCGGGCTGAATTGTACTTGTGTCAGCTTATCTACATAACCTTTTTGAGCAGTTTTATAGTAAGGATCCAAAGCATGCAGCAAGGTTCCTGAAATAGCGTCCCAGATTCTTACCGGGTTATTTTCAGATGCTGTTACTATATATTTTCTGTTGAGGCTAAATTTCGCCGTACTAACAAAATCGGTATGCCCTTTACCCAGCCGTCGTAATTCTTTCCCGGTAGCAACATCTAAAATTACTGCAGTAGTATCCCTCATACTCAACCCAACAACCAGTTTTTTGTCAGCACTGAATTGAGAGGCGGGAAGGCGAAAAAGCCATGCCGTATATTGATCCAGGCTGTCTAATAATTTGCCTGAACGAGCATCCCATCTTTTAGTTTCACCAAGATAACCGGTGATAATATTCTTCCCATCAGCACTGAATTGAGCCGAATAAATCTCTCCTTGTATATTTATTTTACGAATTAATTTACCCGTGGCTACATCCCATACAATAGCGCCTTTATGAGAAGCCGTAATAACTGATTTTCCATCTGGAGAAAAATAAGCCGACCAAACGCTTCCAGCATGTTTATCTAAATCAGCTATGAGCTTGCCAGTTTGAATATTCCATATTTTGGCTGAATTGTCCCAAGAAGTAGTTACTATCATTTTACCACCAGGACTGAATTGCATGAAGTTAATTGGTCTTGTATGCCCTGCTAAAGTCCGGACCAATTTGCCACTATGAGCATCTCTTACCCTGATAGTTGTGTCGTACTTTGGTAAGATGGCAAAATATTTATTATCAGAACTGAAATGCATAGAAGAAATATTCGATTGTCTGGGAGCGTATTCATTAAAACTATTCAATAAATCTCCGGAAATAGCATCCCAGATTTTAACTGAATCAAGAGAGGCGGTAATCACTCTCTTTTCATCAATGCTGAACCTGGCGCAGACAACAGGATCAGAATGTTTGTCCAAACTACGCAGCAATCTGCCGGAGGCGACATCCCAAATCTTGACAGTTTTATCATCAGAAGCAGTGATAACTTTTTTCCCTCCGGGAGAAAAAGCAACAGAAGTAATGTGACTGGTATGACCGATAGGCAGCATCAGCCTGGGCTGCTGAGCCAATGTATTTATAGCTAACAATTTGAGAAATAAGAAAATAGCCGGATACCGGTTTATCATACCGTTATTTTTCCTAAAACTAAAGCTTAAAACAAATCAGGACAATACCCCCGGTAAGGTATAGATTATTTCTTCATCAGTTCCAAATCCTTCTGCATACGGAACATTTCATCCCTCAACCTGGCCGCTTCCATAAAATCCAGGTCCCTTGCTGCCTTCTCCATCTCTTTCTTAATTTTTGAAAGGGCTTTTTCCATCTGGGGGATGGTTTTATATACTTCTTGCTCCTCAGCAGCTACGGTTACCAGATCTTCATCTGGTGCAATGGCATAAGGATTTTTAATGTCATACCCTTTTATATCCAGTACCGAAGTTTGAGCAAATACATCTTTCGTGGATTTTTTAATTGTTGTGGGTGTAATACTATGTTCAATATTCCAGGCGATCTGTTTTTCTCTCCGGCGATTGGTTTCATCAATGGTTTTCTGCATACTCTCCGTCATCTTATCGGCATAAAAGATAACCAATCCATCCACATTCCTGGCTGCACGGCCGGCCGTTTGTGTCAATGATTTTTCATTGCGCAGGAACCCTTCTTTATCTGCATCAAGAATAGCAACCAAAGACACTTCGGGGAGGTCCAATCCCTCCCGAAGCAGGTTCACTCCCACCAGCACATCAATGGTCCCCAGCCGTAATTCACGGAGAATTTCCACTCTTTCCAACGTGTCCACCTCACTATGTATGTATTTTGATTTGATATTGATACGGTGCAGGTACTTATCCATTTCTTCTGCCATTCGCTTTGTCAGTGTTGTTACCAGTACTCTATCGCCTTTGGTTACTCTTTTATCTATTTCATCCAGCAGATCATCTATCTGGTTTACACTCGGACGAATCTCAATTGGAGGATCTAATAAACCTGTTGGCCGTACCACCTGTTCTACTACTATCCCGCCACATTTTTCCAGTTCATAATCATCAGGAGTAGCGGATACAAAAATTACCTGGTTTTGTAAGGATTCAAATTCATGGAAATTAAGCGGCCGGTTATCCAGGGCAGAAGGCAATCGGAAACCATAGTCAACCAAAATAAGTTTCCGGCTTCTGTCTCCACCATACATGCCGCTTACCTGCGGAATGGTTTGGTGACTTTCATCGATAACCATTAAATAATCTTTTGGAAAATAATCAAGCAGGCAAAAAGGCCTTGTTCCGGGTTTTCTTCTGTCAAAAAAGCGGGAATAGTTTTCAATCCCATTACAATAACCCAGCTCCCGGATCATTTCAATATCATAATTCACTCGTTCGGTAAGACGCTGCGCTTCTATGTATTTCCCTTCTTTTTTAAAATATTCTGCCTGGGCCGCTACTTCATCCTGTATCTCGTACAATACCTGCTGCAGAATATCCTTTGGCGCCACATACAGGTTAGCTGGAAAAATGGCGGCATTTTCCATCAGCCCGGTCCTTTTGCCGGTTATCACTTCTATGCTTTCTATTTCTTCTATCTCATCTCCAAAAAAAGTAATACGGTAGCCATAATCAACATAAGGCAGGTTAATATCTACTGTATCGCCTTTTACCCTGAAAGTACCCCGGTTAAATTCTAAAGTTGTCCGGTTATATAGTGAGTTGACTAATGAATGGAGAAAAGCCTGTCTTGAAATGGTCTGCCCTTTGTTGATGCGGATAATCCCGTTCTCATAATCAGTTGGGTTACCCATTCCATAGATACAGCTTACGGAAGCCACGACAATAATATCCCTGCGACCACTCAACAGACTTGATGTAGCTCTTAGCCGGAGTTTGTCCAGTTCATCATTAATACTGAGGTCTTTTTCAATATATACATCACTTACCGGCATATAAGCTTCGGGCTGATAGTAGTCGTAGTAAGAAACAAAATATTCCACTGCATTTTCCGGGAAAAACTGCCTGAACTCACCGTACAACTGTGCTACCAGTGTTTTGTTGTGTGTCAGCACCAGTGTTGGCCGCTGCACATTTTGAATGACATTAGCTATTGTATACGTTTTACCGCTCCCGGTTACTCCCAATAAGGTCTGGTACTTTTCGCCATCAACAAGTCCCTCGGTTAATTGACGGATAGCTTGTGGCTGATCACCAGCAGGAGGAAAGGGAATATGCAGCTTAAAAGACATAAGAATATGCAATTTAACAAATGACTCCGTTAATCAGCTCGAGGCTTTTGGTAATATATAAAATATGATTATCCCCGGTTAACCAGAATCATATGCAGCGCTATTCATAAAAATGCCATCTTTATCCAATTAATTTTCCGTTCAGATAATTGGCGGCCCGGCCGGCCTCATAAAAGCTTACTTTAACTGTAAAACCTCATACATGAACAAGGCTATTATAGCAGCAGCATTTTTTTTAGTATCAGTATTTAGCCTCCATGCTCAGCATATTGATTCGGCGCTAACAGTTCTTAGTACCCAATTCCCCACAGAGAAGATTTATATTCACTACGATAAGGAATATTATGTAGCCGGGGAAACGATTTGGTTCAAAGCATACCTGTATAGTGATGGTAAACCAAGTGGAATCAGCAATAATTTTTACCTGCAGTTTATTGATACAAAAGGAAATATTATCAGTAATCACAAATATCCTGTTCTTGGAGCTACCGCAAAAGGAAATATCAGCATTCCCGATTCACTTCCACAGGGTAATTATTATATCAGGGCTCTGACACCTGATATGTTGAACTATGAAGAGTCATTTGTTTATAAGAAAAATATTTTCATTTTCAGGCCAGGTACTACTCCAGGGGGTACAAAGCCTTCTCAAACAGTTTCAGTACAGTTTTTTCCTGAGAGCGGAAATTTGGTTGATGGGATATTAACTGTTGTAGCTTTTAAAGCTGTTGACCAGTTTGGAGTTCCTGTGGAAGTAAGCGGAACTATAAAAACAACAGACGGGGTTACTGTAGCACCATTTAAAACCTATCATGATGGTATTGGCCGGGTTCAGCTTAA
Source organism: Bacteroidota bacterium (assembly GCA_029558715.1). Classification (GTDB taxonomy): domain Bacteria; phylum Bacteroidota; class Bacteroidia; order Chitinophagales; family Chitinophagaceae; genus JJ008. The sequence goes on from JAKQEA010000154.1 coordinate 13,127, forward strand.
GCCACAGGCTGATAAGAAATATATTGCAGAAGTTGAGACAATTGCCGGAAAGAGACAGTTTAATCTTCCGGATGTGCAAGCAGCAGGAATAAATCTGAAAGTACAGGACGAGAAAGGAGGGAAAAAATTTCAATTAGCAAGAAGCAGCAAGGACAAAGAACAATTCGAAACCCTTTTATTGGTTGTTCATACCAACAACCATGTGATCTATGAGACAGAAGTATCTTTTGAGGGCTATCCTTCCATAATAGGTCATCTTCTGACAGATAGCCTGCCTTCGGGTATTTTGCATTTCACTGTTTTTAATGACAAAGGGGTGCCCCTTGCCGAAAGACTTTCTTTTGTCGATAATGAAGAATACAAGAGTAAAATGGATATCAATGTGGTAAAATCAGGCATAGGAAAAAGAGAAGAAAATATTTATGAGCTTGATTTCCCTGACCTGATTCAGCGAAGCTGCTCAGTTGCTATTATTGATTTACCGGGGAACAGCTCTGATAAGGAGAACATTTACTCAAGATTATTATTGACCGGGGATCTAAAAGGGTACATCTATAATCCGGCATACTACTTTGAGACAAGATCAGATTCTGTGAAGCAGGCACTGGATAACCTGATGCTGACACATGGCTGGACCCGGTTTAGCTGGAATAAGATATTAAATAAAGAGTTTCCAGCTAAGATATACAGAGACCAAAACCTGTTAGCTGTATCAGGAAAAGTAATGGATGAGAAAAATAAAGTGCCAATAACGACAGGCAAATTGAATTTCTATCTTGAGGCGGAAGACTCTACATCACAAAACCAGGAGACAACATTGGATGCCCAGGGTAGTTTTGTAATGGACTCTCTTGCTTTTTTAGGGAAAACCAGGTTTTATTATGCTTATACTGATAAACAAGGAAAACAAAAAGCAGCAGTGGTGGCAGTCAATGAAAACAAATTAGAAAAGTCAATACTGAATATTCCTGTGCCCAATGTTGACGAAACCGGTCAGAAGAATTTTGATGTATCGCAGTTTAGTGAGGATGTAATCAAGCGGTTTGCTTACACGAAAGATCTTGAGGAAAAAGTGAAAGTGCTGGAAAACGTTGAGATAAAAGCAAAATCTGAAAAAAAACCATTTGATATTGTTAATGAGAAGTATACCACAGGTGTTTTCCGTACAGAAGGTAAGGTGAACCTGGATAATATTAATCAGCCGGCTAACGATAAATCTATGAATGTCGTTGATTATATAAAAAACAGGATTCAACAGGTAGAAATACAAGGAGGCCGTTTTGTAAACAGGAAGAACATAAGTCTAATGAGCGGGCAGAAATGGGTAGTGGGGATTTTCCTTAACGAACAACCGTCTGATATGGTATTATTGAGGACAATACCGGTAAAAGATGTAGCACTGGTAAAATTTTATGAAGCAGGATTTGTGGGAGTTGGAAGCGGCTCTCCGGGGGGAGCCCTGGCTATTTATACCAAAGAAAAATTTATCGAGGAAGAAAAACCCGAGAAACTGAGTTTTTTTGAAGTAAATGGATATACTATAACAAAAGAATTTTATAGCCCTTCATACACTACAGCCGAAGCTAAACAAGCAGGGGTGGATGGAAGAACAACATTGTATTGGAATCCTAATATTTTTACGGACACTGAGACAAAAACAATCAAACTGAGTTTTTATAATAACGATTTCAGCAGGAAATTCAGAGTAATTGTGGAGGGTTTTGATGCGGGGGGTAAATTGATTCACCTGGAAAAGGAGATAGGGAACTAATCGATGTTTAATAAGTACAAAGGGGCTGTCCAAAAAGGGGCAGCCTTTTTCAGTTTTTGAAGGTGGTTTATTCACATTTGGACTGTATAAATAGAGATTGCAAAAGGCTAATTAGTTTTTAAAATTTGTTGTACAAAATATACTATGCCAAAGCCTCT
>JAKQEA010000158.1 GCA_029558715.1 Bacteroidota bacterium
GCCAGGATCGTTATCCCCAATAAAAGAATGGAAAATAAAATGGGCTGGGTAATTCTTTTTAACAAGTAAGGGAAAGTATTTTTTAATTCCAGCCGGTAAGTAACCGGGTGAGCAAGACCGATGGTTACTGAATTGAATGCCTGTTCCACCCATTTGCCCGCACTGTCATTTTTTATAGTAAAGGATATATCCAGTTTTTGCTTTTGTAATGCCAGTGTATAGGCTGAATCAATTTCGGACTGACGTAAAGTGTCCTGCAGTGAATCCACTCCATAGAGAAAATTAAAAAAATGATTCCCCCGTCCGTGCGGTGGCCCCGGTATATCCATATCAAATTTCAACGAATCATTTTCTGCAGTAAAAGAGGAGGATGTTTGCATCGAGATCACCATCCCTTTTTTCCCTTTTGCTGTATCTCTCTTTAGCGAATCGGCCAGTTTTTCCCTTATTACATTGATGGTAGAAACAACTTCTTCCCTGGGCCGGAAACGAACTGCTCTCTTGTTGTCATCCCCGAAAAATATCTTCATTTCTCCTTTTCCTGTACTATCGATCAGCACCTCATCCAGTTTCAGCTTGGATACCTGCAGCTTCATCACTGTTTCCCTGAACAGCATTTCTGTTTTTATAGCCAGTGTTTTTTCTTCTCTCTCATAATTCTGCTTCAGCCAGTACACCTGGAACGCCGCAATACCCAGGATGGATACCAGCATTAAAAGAGGACCAGGTATTAGTTTTCTCCGCTTCATGGAAAAGCAAATTTAGTTATTCACCACTCGTACTGTAAATGACTTTAACCTTTATTAACCTTAATGAAAGGTGGGTTAACTTATTTCGGGGCAGGCCTTTTATAGTTTTGAACCAAACAAATAAAACCATGAAAAGATATTTGCTCACTGCTTGTAGTGTATGGCTTGCTGCGATTGCTGTCCAGGCCCAACAAAAAGAAGGAAAAGTGATCTATGAACGCACCGTAAAATTACAATTCAGTTTTGCCGGTATGCCGGGTGGCATGGAACAGCAAATGCCCAGCAGCCGAACCGATAAATTTGAACTGACTTTTGGCAATAATCAGTCTCTCTGGAAACAGGCTGAGGCCGAAAATGGTGATGACGATGCCCCGACTTTTGGCGGAGAAGGCATGCAGATCCGGATGGTGGTGGCCGGCAGTAATGATGTGCTCTATAATAATTTTGAGAATGGCCGCCGGGTAGAAAAAAGAGAGCTATTTGATAAAACTTTTATTATCGACGACAGTATCAGTAAACTAAAATGGAAAATGACGGGTGAAACAAAAACCATCCTGAACCACAATTGTATGAAAGCTGTGGCGGTAAGAACGAGCAAGCGAATGATGATGAATATGGATAATGGGGTAATGGAAAGAAAAGAAGTAGATGATACGGCCAATATTGTGGCATGGTTTGCCACCGATATCCCCGTTTCTGCCGGACCCTCCGAATTCCAGGGGCAACTACCAGGACTAATTCTGGAACTGGATGTAAGAAACGGCGACCAGGTATATAAAGCCACTACTATTACAGAGAAAGCTGATCTTGCCGTGATCAAAGAACCTACTGGCAGGAAAAAATATACCCAGGCTGAATTCAGACTAGAAAGAGACAAGATGATGGAAGAAATGAACCGTAATAACCAGGGTGGTCAACGGGTTATCCGGATGAATTAATCATTAATACATTAGCTATGAAAAACCCCTTGCTTTCGCAAGGGGTTTTTCTGTTTATATATTTTATTCTGCTCCTATTTCTTCTGCTGCGGAATATAAGTATCCATATATCGTTTTACTGCGTTATTCCAGCCGTCAAGGTTGGTAGAACGTTTCTTATTTAATTCGTTATTGGTATTATTATAGGTATTAACACCGGCATTAATATCATTCACAGCTTTGTTGAATTCGTCCACATCCTGCTGGGTGCGGCTGGCCGCTGGTTTAGTGTCAAATTTCTTTTTGATCTTGGTAAAATTTTCTTCCTTCAGAAAAAAATCACTCATCGCCGAGCTCTTCTTTGCTTCCTCCTTATAAAAGTTGAGCATATTGCGACAAGCACTGAGCAGGGAACCATCTCCGGCATACGGTTTTATTTTTTTTAATTTCTCCAGCCCCTCCTCAGCAAAGCCCTGCAGCGAGTTGATGTTCTGCTCAATCCCGTTTACATTCTTTTTAGCAACAGCATCCATCAGGTAAGCTTCCTGCTTGTAACTTTTAAAAAAGATCAGGTATACTTCGTTATAGTGATGCATTACTTCTGAAGCCGTTTTCATTTTGGCTTCGAGCTCTGAGGTGTTCTGCAGCAATTTAATGTTATGCTTATCGGCAAATTGTTTTTGCATCAGGTTTTGCTTCTCCGATGCCTGTTGCAGCTTCTCATTGGCTTTTTCCTGCGCCAGCATATAGGCTTCCATCGCATCATAGCTTTGCTCAGCTATCTCTTCCATATTTACGATCTTGCCATAGTCTTCATTAAATACGCTGTTAAGCATTTTTAAATACGCCACGGTGGTATCCCTCAGCGTCTTATCCCCCTTATAGGGTGGCATTCCCTGTATGTTATATCTTGTATTATTAATAGCATCTAGCACTTCCATTCTGCGTTTCTCTACTTTCTTTGCACTCTTTCCATGCGACATGCTGCTCAGGTATACCATATACTTCAGCGTAAGCTGCTCATTGGCTTTGCCGATAAAATCCATATACTCCACAGGAGTTTCAAATGTCTGGGCAGCGCAAAAAGAAGGTCTCAGTAAAAAGGTCAGTAGCAGGACAACGGATAGGTTTACAAAAATTTTCATCGTCAGTTTATTTTGTGTGGTTAACGCAATTTAATTAAATCGCAGAGAATTAGAAATGCCTCCTGTATGTAAATGTCTTCGCTGATATTCTCCAGCCAGACCTGGTTAATTTCTTTGGCATATTCATTATTAACAAGGAGTGCTTTATCAAGACCATGATTAGCAACAGTAAACTTATTGCCTGCTGCTATACCGTCTCCTTTCAATGCTTCCAGCTCTTTTGCATTAAGCCGGGCCCATTTTTCAAACTCATCCCATTTCAGTGAAATTGTCTCTGATTTCTCTCTTCGTGCAATCATCAGGTTGATGATCTGCTGTATATCGCGGAAATTATCGTCACTCTTTATCCGCAAGGCGCTTTTGGCTGCCAGTTCATTTACCGGTAAAGCCGGCAAAGGCTTATAATAATTATTCTTTGTCACCGGCTCTCCTTCTAAAGCATTGGGAGAAAATTTTTCCCGGTATTCTATACCATCAAAAGCATCCGGCAACAGCACATCAGGTATAACACCATTGCGCTGCGCCGATTCACCCGTAAGACGATACAGTTTTCCATCCGTGATCTTTACCATATCTCTGTCAGTATTCATCGCTGCTGCCTTTTTAGAAAAAGTGTCCAGGGAAAACATCTGCTGCATGGTAGCTTTGCCAAACGTAGGGCTGCCAACAATAACAGCCCGGTTATAATCCTGTAAAGCAGCGGCAAGCATTTCTGAGGCAGATGCACTTTGCCCGTTTACCATTAACACCATCGGTCCGCTGTAAATAGTGCCCCGGTTAGGATCCTTTAAAAAAACCACTTTAGCATCTTTGCTTTTGATGCCCACCACCGGGCCCTCATCAATGAAGATACCGGTCATTTCAAGGGCTTCTCCTAATGAGCCTCCGCCGTTATAGCGAACATCAAGTATCAACCCATCAATATTCTCTTTTTTCAGCTTTACAATCTCCTTGGCCACATCATTAGCGCAACTGGAGCCACTTTCATTTTCCCATTCTGTATAAAAACCCGGCAATAAGATATAGCCAATCTTTTTTTCTCCCTGTAATACAAAACCTTTTACTATGTTCTCTTCGTTCTCCAGTTTTTCCTTTTTTAGCATTACTGTTTTCTCCGTACCATCTGCCTTTTTAAATTTCAGTATCAGTTTGTCTTTGGATGATTTTTCGAGCTCCTCATAAGCTTCCTCAACAGTTGCCCCGGTCATATCCATAACTTCCTTGCCTTCCCATAACATACTTATCAATACATCTCCTTTGTTCAGATCACCGGATTTCCATGCTGGTCCGCCCGGAGTCATCATATCCACTACAACCTGGCCTTTCTCATTTTCATCCAGTTCGAGACCAAAAGACAACGCTTCTGTACTTAATGATTCCCGGAATTCCTGTTTGCCCTGTGGTGAAAAATAATTGGTATGCGGATCAAAGACCGATGCAAGTCCATTTAAATAAAGCTCTGTTATATAGCCATCAATGCCTCCCGGGTGACCGGTAATTCTTTTCAGGTTTTTTATTTCCGTCTTCTTCAGCTTTTCTCTCACTTTTAGTTCTGCTGTACTGATCACCGTTTTCAGTGATGTTGTACCGGTGCTGTCTTCCGCTGCTATATCAAACAACTGATCCAGTGCCAGGTATTTTAAATACCGAAGCCAGCGGGATGATAAAGAAGAAACATCTGTTGCAAAGTTGAATTCATCCTTCCGGTTGTTTGTTACTGTCTCATTACTATTGAAATCAAATGGCTTTTGGGTTAGATTGCTGATGATAGAATCAGCCCTTGTCAATGCTTTTTTGTATGCCTGTAAAAACAGATCATAAAAGCCCCACTCCTTTTTATTGAGCTCATCGTCCAGTTTGTTACTGAAAGCCTGCAATGATTTGAATTCAGTATCAGTAAAAAGTAGTCTTCTTCTGTCAGCCTGGTTGATGATAGCTTTAAACATAGCTGCAGAAAAATTATCGTCTACTGGTTTAGGCTGCAGGTGATTCAGTTCGATCATCCTTTTTAACACAACTGCCTTTTGCTGCATAGAAGACTGGCCGTACATAATATGGCCTTGCACAAATACCATTAAAATGAATGACAGTATAATTTTCTTCATATATGAAAGCTATGGTACAACATCTAAGTAAATAAAAAGCCGGCAAAAAGTCCAGTTTTTCTACCTTCAATCATTATTATTTAATTAATGATACAGCAGGATTTTCATACCGGGTTGCAGAGATTGTACAAAGAGACGAAACAGTCCTCGGGTTGGCTGCAGGGGGCTCCTGGATCAGCGGGGAAATGGATGAATACTCCGACCTTGATCTTATTTTAATCACTAAAGAGAAAATAACGGGAAACAAGGAACAGATGCTTCAATACGCCAAAAGCTTTGGTGATCTTATTTCCGGCTTTACAGGCGAACATGTAGACGAACCAAGGGTACTGATCTGCTTATACGACAATCCCCTGCTGCATGTAGATATTAAATTTCTTACCCTGCCGGAGTTGTATGACAGGGTGGAAAATCCTGCTGTCTTGTTTGAAAGAAATAAACAGCTTTCTGAAATAATCAAATTAACCAATGCTGTATGGCCGCAACCTGACTTTCAATGGATCGAAGACCGTTTCTGGACATGGGTACATTATGCCTGTTTAAAAATCGGCAGAGGCGAACTGATGGAAGCTTTTGATTTTCTTTCCTTCCTGCGGATGACGGTGCTTTCTCCTTGATTACAGGTAAAAAACAATAAACAGGCAAGAGGAATGAGGAGAGTTGAAACAGGGCTGAACCCATCTGACCTGGAGAACCTGAAGATCACCATTGCGCAGTACAATAAAACTTCTGTCATTAAGGCGCTGGATAACTGCATCGGTATTTACAAATCTCTCCGGCGAAAACTATACACGGATGCGGTGCAGTTGCAAACTCTCGCCGAGAAAAGAAGTCTTGATTATTTCAAAGAAATCAGGAAAGCATAGCTTTGAAAATTAAATAAACCTTTTCTGAACAAGATTTTAATTATAGACGACGAAGAAAAGCTGCGTCAGCTGCTGAAGCGGATCATCAGCCTTGAAGGCTTTGATGTATCAGAAGCCGGTTCCCTGAAAGAAGCTGTCAAACTACTAGATAAAGAATCGTCCGACGTAGTACTTTGCGATGTCAAACTCCCTGATGGCAACGGTGTTGATTTTGTCAAAGAATCAAAAACAAGATATTCAGCAACAGAATTTATCCTGCTTACCGCTTATGGTAATATTGCCGATGGGGTACAGGCTATGCGCAACGGTGCTTTTGATTACATCACAAAAGGTGATGACAATGATAAAATTATTCCCTTGCTGCACCGGGCACTGGAGAAAGTACATTTAGCCAGGAAACTGGAACAACTGCAAAAACAAGTCGGGCAGAAATATTCTTTTGAAAGCATACTCGGTGATTCGGTAGAAATCAAAGAGGCGATCGCTCTTGCTAAAAAAGTAGCAGCTACTGATGCTACGGTTTTATTACTCGGAGAAACCGGGACGGGCAAAGAAGTGTTTGCACAAGCCATTCATCACAACAGTAACCGGGGCAATAAAACATTTATCGCCGTCAATTGCAGCGCCTTTACCAAAGAATTGCTGGAAAGTGAATTGTTTGGTCATAAAGCCGGGGCTTTTACCGGTGCGGTAAAAGATAAAAAAGGATTATTTGAAGAAGCCCATGGCGGCACTATTTTTTTAGATGAGATTGGTGAAATGCCCGCTGAGCTGCAGGCCAAACTCCTCCGGGTGCTTGAGTCTGGTGAGTTTATAAAAGTAGGTGACACAAAAACAATAAAAGTAAATATCCGCATCATTGCCGCCACCAACAGAGATTTGCAAAAAGAAATAGAAAGAGGGCAGTTCCGATCTGATTTATTCTATCGCTTATCTGTTTTTCAAATTGTTTTGCCTTCACTGCGGGAACGGGCAAAAGATATTCCGGCGCTGGCCCGGCATTTTGCTGAACTTTTTGCTGCCAAAACCAATAAACCGGTTCCACTTCTGCAAAAGGATTACCTGGAATCTTTGCTGCATTATAACTGGCCGGGAAATATCCGCGAACTGAAGAATATCATAGAGCGTTCTGTTATATTAAATGATGCAGGAAAGTTAACAGCTGCTGATCTGCCGGTTGAACTACAAAGCTCCGGGTTCTCTTTCTCTGCCTTTGATCTTGCAGGAGTGGAAAAAACACATATCCAGAAAGTGCTGAAGCATACCAACGGGAATAAAACTGAAGCAGCGAGACTCCTGAATATCGGGTTGACCACATTGTACAGAAAAATTGAAGAGTACCACCTGTAATAAAGCCTTTTCATTTTGAAAACAGACCCTTCCATTTTGGAAGGGTTTTTATTGCTGTTCCAGTCATGTCTCAATCTATCTATCCCTTGAAACCATTTACTGTGCAGCATCTTACAACAAACTGCCCATTTCTCACTTATCCGGCACCGCATTTGGCTTATCCCTGCAAATGAATTTCAATGTTCTCGTGTAAAAAAGGAATCGGTTACAGGCTTAAACTGCATTTAATCATCTCCGTACTTTATTTCGGCTCCCTGGTTGTAGCTCTTTTAATTAAATATTTATAATCATGCTTACTGTTATTCTGCTCATTGCCGGACTTATTTGCTTCTGGCTCTTTTTTAAATCTATTGACTGGTTCGAAAAAATTTAACCATTATGATGACCGTATTATTTATTCTGTCAATTCTCGTATTCGGGTATCTCGTTTACGTTTTGATCAAACCTGAAAAATTCTAACTGATGAACAGTGAAATCATAGGTACCATCCTCATTTTTCTTGTTACACTCCTGCTGGCCTACCCGTTAGGTAAGTACATCGCAAAAGTGTTTAGCGGAGAAAAGACCTTTTCCAATTTCATGAACCCGGTGGAACGTTTGCTCTTCCGGATTTGCGGTATTAACCCAAACGAAAGCATGAACTGGAAACAGTTCCTGAAAGCCATGCTGACCATTAACATGCTGTGGCTGGTCTATGCCATGCTCGCATTGGTCTTCCAGGATAAACTGCCCCTGAATCCCGATGGCAATCCCGGTCAGACCCCTGACCTGGCATTTAATACTGCTATCAGCTTTTTGGTGAACTGTAACCTGCAGCACTATTCCGGTGAATCCGGCTTAACTTATTTCACCCAATTATTCGTTATTACTTTTTTACAGTTTGTAAGTGCCGCAACAGGCATTGCCATGCTGGTGGCTCAGTTCAACGGGATCAAAGAAAAAACAACCCAAAACCTGGGCAACTTCTGGAATTATTTTGTAAAAAGTATCACCCGGATTTTGCTTCCATTGTCCATCATTGTGGCAGTGATTCTCGCATTCAACGGGACACCAACAAGCTATGATGGCAAGGATAATATTGTCACCCTCCAGGGTGACAGTGTGCAGGTATCAAGAGGTCCGGCAGCGGGTATGATCGCCATTAAACAGTTAGGCACCAACGGTGGCGGTTGGTTTGGTGTTAACTCAGCACATCCCTTAGAAAACCCTAACTATATCACCAACGCTGTTGAAACTATTTCTATATTATTAATCCCGATTGCATTGGTATTTGCATTGGGTTTTTATCTTAACCGGAAGAAGCTGGCTAATGTGATCTTCGCCGTAATGACCTTTTTGTTCGTCATCTTCTGCTCTGTTAATATTTATTATGAAACCGGGGGCAACCCAGCTATTGATCAGCTTGGCATTGCACAAACTGCCGGCAGCATGGAAGGCAAGGAAGTACGATTGGGTGCGGCGGCTACTGCGTTATGGAGTGTTGCAACTACCTCCACTTCCAACGGTTCCGTGAACGGGATGCATGACAGTCTTACACCAATAAGCGGTGGCGTGGTGATTTTAGACATGATGATAAATGCACTTTACGGTGGTGTGGGGGTTGGGTTATTAAACTATTTCATCTTTATCATCATCGCTGTATTTATTTCAGGGTTGATGGTAGGAAGAACACCAGAATTCATGGGGCACAAGGTAGAAGCAAGAGAAGTAAAGATTGCAGCGCTGGTTACATTGCTATCTGCATTTTTAATAAAAGGATTCACTGCCCTGGCTGCATACATGGTGGCGCATCATCCGGAAATGGGCTGGGCGGTACAACCAGGTGCATGGCTGAATAATCCTTCCTACCACGGTTTTTCTGAGATGCTGTATGAATATACTTCGGCCAATGCCAATAACGGCAGTGGATTTGAAGGTTTAGGTGATAATAATGTGTTCTGGAATGTAACAACTGGTATTGTATTATTGCTTGGAAGGTTTCTGCCCATAATTGCACCGATTGCTATAATCGGTCTGCTGGCAAACAAGAAATTCATTCCGGAATCACCCGGCACCCTGCGCACCGATTCTTACACTTTCGGAGCTATGACGCTGGCTGTTATTATCATAATTACCGCCTTGTCTTATTTGCCGGCACTGGCACTGGGACCATTGGCTGAATATTTTTCACTTTATTAAGAATTCATAAAATGGCAAAACATAAACGTACAATACGATTATTTGAACCAGCCCTGTTGGGCACGGCTGTTAAGCAGTCTTTTGTAAAACTGAACCCCCGGTTGATGGTAAAGAACCCGGTCATGTTTACCGTAGAGATCGGCACGGCCGTGATGCTGGCTGTTACACTGTATCAACTATTCACCGGTGACAACTCGCAAGGTGCATTGTGGTATAACATTACCATCTTCATCATTCTTTTACTCACAGTGCTGTTCGCCAATTTTGCTGAAGCATTAGCCGAAGCAAGAGGAAAGGCACAGGCGGAGAGTCTGCGCCGCACAAGGGAAGACACCCCTGCTAAAAAAGTATTCACCGTAGGTGAGATGTATGTGAATGAAGTAAAAGTTGTGCCCTCCTCCCAACTTCGTAAAGGGGATTTCTTTATATGCGAAGCAGGTGATGTAATTCCTATGGATGGTGAGATCGTGGAAGGTATTGCTACGATTGATGAATCTGCCATCACCGGTGAGTCAGCTCCTGTTATCCGTGAATCGGGTGGTGATAAATCATCTGTGACTGGTGGTACCAAAGTATTGAGCGATAAAATCAAAGTGAGGGTGACCACAGAGCCCGGCGAATCATTTTTGGATAAAATGATTGCCCTGGTAGAAGGCGCATCAAGACAAAAAACACCGAATGAAATTGCATTAACCATTTTATTGGCAGCATTTACTCTCATTTTTATTATTGTATGTGTAACGCTTAAACCATTTGCGGATTATGCTAACACTCCTATCACCATTGCTGCTTTCATTTCTTTGTTTGTTTGCTTAATACCAACTACCATTGGTGGTTTATTATCCGCCATTGGTATTGCGGGCATGGACAGGGCCTTAAGAGCAAATGTAATTGCTAAAAGCGGTAAGGCCGTAGAAACTGCCGGTGATATAGATGTATTGTTACTTGACAAAACAGGAACCATTACTATCGGCAACAGGAAAGCAACCAATTTCTGGCCGGCTGATGGTATCGATATGACTGATTTTATAAGCCATTGTGTATTTGCTTCACTGGCTGATAATACACCCGAAGGAAAATCAATTGTGGAGCTGGCCGGGGAAAAGAATATTCATGCAAAACAGTTGCCTGCAAACACCAGGATGATAGAGTTTACAGCAGAAACAAGAAGCAGTGGTGTAGATCTGGCCGACGGACTGAAGATAAGAAAAGGCGCTTTTGATGCCATTAAAAAAATCGCATCCAACAATGGCAACGTCTTTCCAAAAGAAACGGGAACAAGGGTAAACCAGATAGCATCGAATGGCGGGACACCACTGGTTGTTGCTGTCAACAATAAAGTGCAGGGTGTTATTGAACTACAGGATATCATTAAACCCGGTATTCAGGAACGTTTTGAAAGACTAAGAAAGATGGGAGTAAAAACAGTAATGGTAACAGGTGATAACCCGCTTACTGCAAAATATATAGCAGAAAAAGCCGGGGTGGATGATTTTATAGCCGAAGCCAAACCGGAGGATAAAATGAACTATATCCGCAAAGAACAGCAGAGCGGAAAACTGGTGGCTATGATGGGCGACGGTACCAATGATGCCCCGGCACTGGCACAGGCCGATGTGGGAGTATCCATGAACAGCGGTACCCAGGCAGCCAAAGAAGCCGGCAACATGGTAGACCTCGATAATGACCCCACCAAACTGATTGAAGTAGTGGAAATAGGAAAACAGTTATTGATAACAAGAGGAACGTTAACCACTTTTTCCATCGCTAATGATGTAGCAAAATATTTTGCCATTGTACCGGCATTGTTTATTGCTTCTATTCCTGCCTTACAGTCCCTTAATATTATGGGATTGAAAAGTCCGGAATCAGCCATTTTATCGGCCATCATTTTCAATGCCCTGATCATACCGGCATTGATACCGCTGGCATTGAAAGGTGTTCAGTACAGGCCGATCGGCGCCTCTGCATTGCTGAGAAGGAATTTATTGCTCTATGGGTTAGGCGGCATCATCGTTCCTTTTATTGGAATCAAACTAATTGATTTGCTGCTCGCCATGTTCATGTAACAATTAAATGAAAGAAAAAATGAAAAAGAATTTATTGATATCTGTAAAGATGACAGGAGTGATGATCATCCTTTGCGCCGGGTTGTACCCTCTGCTGATAGCAGGTATAGGGAAAGCCACTCCGGGTGGCGGAAAAGGAAAAACTGTTTCTGTAAACGGGAAAGTGGTGGGCTATGAGAATGTCGGTCAAAAATTTTCAGAAGATAAATATTTCTGGGGCCGCCCCTCTGCTGTTGATTATAATGCTGCTGGTTCTGCCGGAAGTAACAAAGGCCCTTCCAATCCTGATTATCTGCAAATAGTAAAAGACAGGATCGACAGTTTCCTGGTGCATAATCCCGGGGTGACAAGAGAAGAGATACCTGCTGACCTTGTTACCGCCAGTGGCAGCGGACTGGATCCGCATATCTCACCTGCTTCGGCTTATGTGCAGGTAAAAAGGATAGCCAGCATTCGTAACCTGCCGGAAGAGAAAGTGAGGGCTTTGGCAGAACAGTACGTTGAAAAAACGATCCTGGGTCCCCCCGTAGTAAATGTATTAAAACTGAACATTGGATTAGATAATTTAAAATAACAGACAAAACTTGAATAAAGATGAAAAAGATTTTTTTTGGAGCTGTAGTGCTGATGAGTACCCAATTGATGGCTCAGGACTCAACAGGCTCACTCACTATCAGTGGTTATGCAGAGGCTTATTACCAATATGATTTTAATAAACCTGCCGACAACAACCGTCCAGGATTTATCTATAGTCATAACCGGCACAATGAATTTAACCTGAATCTCGGTTTTATCAAGGCAAATTATACCGCCGAAAGGGTCAGGGCAAACATTGCATTAGCTGCAGGTACTTATATGAATGCCAACTATTCTGCTGAGCCCGGTGTACTGAAGAATATTTTAGAAGCCAATGCCGGAGTGAAGATCAGCAAGAAGAAAAACCTGTGGGTCGATGCCGGCATCATGCCTTCGCATATTGGTTTTGAAAGTGCCGTTTCAAAAGACTGCTGGAGCCTGACAAGAGGTATCCTTGCTGAAAATTCACCTTACTTTGAGGCCGGAGCTAAGATATCCTACACCACAGACGATGGTAAATGGTTTTTAAGCGGTATGGCATTAAATGGCTGGCAGCGAATTACCAGAGTAAGTGGTAATTCATTGATGAGCTGGGGCACTCAGGTACAGTTCAAACCGTCTGGTAAAGTGTTACTGAACTATAGCACTTTTATCGGCACAGACAAACCTGACAGTGTAAGGCTTTCCCGGTTCTTTCATAATATATATGGTATATTCAATGTCACTGACAAGTTTGGCGTAACGGCAGGATTTGATATTGGTACAGAAGAAAAATTTTCCGGCAGTGATGATAAGAACACCTGGTACACACCTGTACTGATTCTTAAATATGCCTTTAACAATAAATGGGCTATTGCCGGAAGAGTAGAGCACTATAATGATAAGAACGGGGTTATTATCGCTACCGGCTCACCAAATGGATTTCAGACAACGGGCTATTCTGTCAATATTGACCATAGCCCATTTAAGAATGTGTTGTTACGAATGGAACTACGGAGCCTGAGCAGCAAGGATGCTATTTTCACTAAATCATCCGGGGTGACAAATAATAATACATTCATCACTTCATCAATCGCCGTTTCTTTCTGATATGCCGGACAGTGAAGCAAATAAATGGTTAGAAAAGATTCAGCAATCACAAAAAGGTAAGCTGAAGATCTATATTGGTATGAGTGCCGGTGTGGGCAAAAGCTATCGCATGTTGCAGGAAGCTCACACTCTCCTGCGCAATGGGATTAATGTGAAAGTGGGTTATATCGAAACACATAACCGTAAAGAAACAGAAGCCCTGGTGGATGGTTTGCCTGTGATCCCACGGAGAAAGGTTTTTTACAAAGGCAAAGAACTGGATGAGCTGGATGTGCAGGCTATTTTATTATTACAACCGGATGTGGTGATTGTAGATGAACTGGCACACACCAATATTCCCGGCAGCAAGAACGAAAAACGATGGCAGGATGTTATTGATATTTTAGAAGCAGGTATTGATGTGATTACAGCGGTAAACATTCAGCACATTGAAAGCATAAATGAAGACGTGAGAGACATTACCGGTGTAGAAGTGGCTGAAAGGGTTCCCGACAAGCTGTTACAGATGGCCGACGAAGTAGTGAATATTGACCTTACAGCTGATGAACTGATCACAAGGCTAAAGGAAGGAAAGATCTATGACCACAGTAAAGTACAACAGGCGTTACAAAATTTTTTTAAGCCTGAGAAGATTCTACAGCTCCGGGAGTTGGCATTAAAAGAAGTGGCCGGCCAGGTAGAAAGAAAAGTGGATTATGAAGTAACTGCCAAAGACAGGCCATGGAAACATGAACGTTTTCTTGCATGCATCTCAACCAGTCATGAAATAGCTCAGCGTATTATCCGTAAAACCGGCAGACTGGCATCTTACTACAACAGCCAGTGGTATGTGCTGTATGTGCAAACACCCAAAGAATCCCTGGATAAAATTCAGCTCGCATCTCAGCGTCATCTTATCAATAATTTCAAGACGGCAACAGAACTGGGAGGAGAAGTGTTACAGATCAAGCACAGTAATATTGCCAAAGCAATCATGGAAATAGTGGTGGAAAAACAGATCACAACAGTTTGTATCGGTAAACCTCACCTAAATTTGTTCCAGGTGATACTGCGAACTAATGTATTTAACCAGCTTTTAAAAACTCTTTCGGCCAATGATGTGGACCTTATTATTTTATCCTGATGGCCATTAAGCTTAAAACCAAAGTAGCCCTTGGGGGACTTTTCCTTTTTGCCCTGCTGATACTTGTTGGAGCGGTTAGTTTTTTTTACTTCAACCGCCTCGCAGAAGACTCCAAAGAAATAGTGAAGGATAACTACGAAACATTGAACTACAGCCGTGATATGCTGACGGAACTGGACATGTTGAACAGCAAGGACAGCGTAAGGGGTTTTAGCAATTTTGAGAAACACCTTCAATTACAGGAAGCCAATATTACAGAGCCCGGAGAAAAGGAAATGGCCGAATCTTTGCGGAAGCACTTCAATCAGTTGAAACAACCGGGATTGACAGATTCTCTTCCCTCTTTGATCCGCAAGGATATCAGCAGTATTATGAAGGTGAACCTGCAGGCAATTGATAAAAAGAACCAGGCAGTACAGGCTTCCGCCCAGCAGGCCAAAACCATTATCACTATTTGTCTTACAGTTTGTTTGTTACTAGGTTTCACTTTCCTCTTCAATTTTCCTTCGCTGGTGGCCTCTCCTATTGCCTCATTAACCGAAGGTATCAAAGCTATTGCCGATAAAAACTACGGTCAGCGTATACACCTGAACAGAAAGGATGAATTTGGCGATCTGGCCAATGCCTTTAACAGCATGGCTGAGAAACTGGATGAATATGAGCACAGCAACTTGTCCAGAATACTTTTTGAAAAGCAAAGAGCCGAAGCGGTCATTAATTCATTGAAAGATGCCAGCATTGGTATTGATAAAAAGGGAACGGTGCTTTTTGCCAATCAACAGGCACTCCAATTGCTCAGCCTCAAAGAGCCGGAGATCATCGGGCTTTCACAGGAGGAAGTAAAAAAACGTAATGACCTGTTCCGGTTTTTGGTAAACGAACAGAGCAACAGTCCTTTTAAAATTGTAGTAGAAGGAAAAGAGAATTATTTCACTAAAGAAATTGTTGACCTTACACATGAAGGGCAGCCATCCGGAGTTGTAATTGTACTGAAGAATATCACTCCCTTCAAAGAACTGGATGTTGCCAAGACCAACTTTATCGCTACTGTGTCTCATGAATTGAAAACACCCCTTGCTTCTTCTGATTTCAGTTTGAAATTGCTGGAAGATGAACGGGTGGGTACCCTTACCCCTGAACAAAAAGAGTTGGTGCAAAACCTGAAGGAAGACAATAAAAGGCTGCTGCGCATACTCAGTGAACTACTGGACATGTCGCAGGTGGAAAGCGGTAAAATACAACTGAACCTGCAGGATGTACAACCATGGGGAATAATTGATAAAGCTCTTGCTTCTGTACAAAATGCGGCAAAGCAAAAAAACTTAACTATTCAAAAACAAATTGCAGACAACATACCTGCCATTAGAGCTGATGCTGATAAAACCACCTGGGTATTGAATAATTTTCTGACCAATGCTATCCGTTATTCCCGTGAAAACGGAGAAATTATTATCAATATTCAACAGGAAGGAAACAAAGTACAATTCACTGTACAGGATTTTGGGAAAGGCATTGATCCCCAATACAAAGACAAAATATTCGACCGCTATTTCAAAATACCGGGCACAAAAGAAGGCACCGGTCTCGGCCTTGCTATCTGCAAAGAATTTATTGAAGCGCAGGGCGGTACCATTACCGTTGAGTCTGACTTCGGAAAAGGAAGCCGGTTCAGTTTTACATTACCAACTTCTTCCTGATCTATCTTGCTATGATCCGCATACCGCCTCCTCCCGCATTGTTCAATCCTGTTTTACTCAAACTATACGTAAAGCTGAGCAAAAAGAACTGGCGAAGCGTCAACGCCCTGCTGTCTTCGATATAGCTGTTGCTTGTATTGCGGCTGATACCTACATTTTTATTCAGCAGGTCTCTTGCACTGAATTTCAATTCACCCCGGTTGAACTTCAACATTTGCTTGCTGATGCTGGCATTCCATAAAGGCACTTTCACATTAAATCCTGCTGCTCGCTGGCTGTTGATCACATAGCTGAAATCAGTAGCAAAGAAAAATCTTTTAGGCATTTCCCAGTCAAGCGAGGCGGTGTACTCCTGCGAAAGATATGTATTGTTAAAAGAAGGCTGCAATGAGTATCTTGTATTATTATGATTGATGCCGGCTCCTAACATAATATTCAGTTTTGCCGTGGGGTTCATATCCAGTCTCACATCGGGCCCCAATGTCAACGTTTTAATAATATTAGTTCCGATAGTTCCGGCCTGTGTATTGGTGAGTTGCTTGCTATTGCTATAACCAACTACACTGCTCAGTTCAATACTTCCTTTCAGAAAACGAACAGGCATACTATAACTTATATTGCTGTTCAGATTGTATACGCCGCTTACATTAACAGGTTTTGTTTTTCTTATTCCGGTTTGCTGGTTTAGCGAATCGTAGTTAACAATCTTATTCTTCGTTGCCTGCATTGTAAAGAACAGGAACAGGTTTTTATTCTTGTAGGGACTCACCATGGTCAGGCCGGTCTGCAGCATATGATTATATTCTTGTTTCAGATCAGGATTACCCTCCCGTATATTCAGCGGGTTGGATATATCCGGCACCGGCTGCAATTGTGACATGGATGGCTGATTGGTGGAAGTGTTATAAGTGAGAGACAAACTCCTGAACCTGGAAAAATTATACTGGAATCTTGCGTTAGGTAAAAAATTCCCGAAAGTTTTTTTGATTACAGAATCTTTAATACCGCTGGTGACCCTTCCCTCCAGTTCTGCCTGTTGCCAGGTGACACCGACGGCATAGTTATATTTTTTTCGTTGTGTCCGGAGGCGAACACCCCCGTTGGTGTAACCGTATGTGTTTTCAAAATCATTGCTGAGTTGTGAATTCAGTTCATCATACTTTCCATTATTCTGATTATAGTCAAAAGTTTCTTTATCAGAAGTGCTCCGGGTATTGCTTTTTCCTGCACTCAATTCCAGTAAAGATCTCTTCCAGAGTGGCTCTGTATATACCGCCCTTGCCGTATAACCTCGAAGATCCCCGGTAGTGATGCTTTGCTGATCAAGTGTATCCTTTCTGAATAAAGACCCGTTTGGATTATAAAAACTATTGACAGATGAAAGACTGCCATCTCCCTCACTCTCATTTAATGTGGTTTGCAACGAGAGAGAGAATGTTCTCCCTTTGCGGGCAAACTTTCTCCGCCAGGTTATATCATTTCGAAAATTATATCCCTCGCTGCCAGAACGGTTGTTACTGAATCCTTCGTTGATCAATGATTGTTGTTCAGATAAAGTCTGGTAATCACTCTGAGATCTGTTATTTGTTTTCTGATAACTAAAAGAAGGATTAATACGGATGGAATTCATCGAATCCACCTGGTACAGCATGTTCAGGTTAAACCGGTGTGAATTAGTAAGATTATCTGCATAGGTATTCACATTATAATAGGAAGTGTCGGGCAAAACATATTGCCGCTGAATATGACTCTCTGTATTGGGATTGTACCGGTTGTAAAAATAATTGCTTTGAAAATCCAGCTTGTTACCAATAATATTATTATAGTTCAATCCGCCACCCCAGGCAGTAATAATACCGCTGTTCCGGTTGCCCCCGTTCATTCCCATAGCTGATGCGTCCTGGCTGGAAATATTGATATTAATATTCCCGCCTCCGCCACCCCGCTGCATACGGGCCATTTCACCGGTAAAATTCAAAATATCCATAAAAGAGAATCCTTCTGCATTGGTATTGTTGCCCATACCGATGGCAGAGAATTGCCTGGCCCCTTTAAATGAATTGACATTGAATTTCCCTTCGTACCGTTCTTTGTTACCTGCTCCGGCGTTCACCTTACCAAACATTCCCTTCTTTTTATCTTTTTTCAGCTTCAGGTTGATTGTTTTTTCATAATTGCCATCTTCAAATCCAGTTAGCTGTGCCTGGTCGCTTTGTTTGTCATATACCTGTACTTTGTCTACAGCATCAGCTGGCAGATTCTTTGTAGCAATTTTGGGATCATTACCAAAAAACTCTTTTCCATCTACGAGTACCCTGCTCACGGTTTCCCCTTGTGCTTTGATGGTACCATCCTTCTCCACTTTTACACCCGGAAGTTTTTTCAGGAGTTGTTCTACACTGGCATTGGGTTGTGTTTTGAACGACCCGGCATTGTACTGGATAGTATCGTTGATCAGGGTGACAGGCGGCGCTTCATTAGCCAGCACCACTTCTTCCAGTACTTTGGCTTTATCATTCATTACCACATTTCCAAGGTCTGCATTTTTTGTGGCCTCGGATATAGAAAAATATTTATTGCTGTTATGATAATTAACATGGGTGATAAGCAGGCGGTAATCACCATTGGCAAGACCCTTTAACTCAAAGCGTCCGTCACTGCCTGTCATAGTAAATGTAACCAAAGAGGAATCTTTTCTTTCCAGTACAGTAACTGTAGCTGCGGAAACAGCTTGCTTACTGATAGTATCAAAAGCTACTCCCTTTACAGAACCATTTTTCTGGGCTGCTGAAGAAATAGTAATGCAAATGGCAAGAAGTAAAAAGTAAATAGATCTCATAGCTAACCTGGTTTCAGCTACGAAAATATTCTTACCTCACCGTATTAGTGGTTAAAAGGGCTTGGTTTAATGTTAATGAAGGTTAAAGAATACATAGAACAAAGAGTTCTACTCCTCAGTGGCTTTGCCTCTCTCGTCATCCTCCCTTTCCTTGTCGTACACCAGTATCTTTATTTTCCACTCCATAGGAGCCTGGTACTGTAGCGATAACTCTACTTTTAGTTTTTTGACGGCCTCTTCAACAGGATCTAATGAAAAAAGAATTGAGGTAAATTTCATTTCTTCCTGCGGTGATTTATAGTCCGCTTTCAGCAGAAAATTTTTTTGACCACTACTTACTGAAAGATTGTTGACCTGGTTGTATAATGATTTGAATTTCTTTTTTGCTTCCTCAAAATCTTCGGTAGTAATCATTAGTGCCTGCCAGCTTACCACTCCTTCCCTTTTGGCAGAATAGCGGGTTACAAAAGTTTCTTCAGCGCCATTTACTTTAAAATTGCAAAAATAATCCGTTGACTGCTCGTTAAGCGTCTTCACTTCGCCCATCAGGTTGATAAACCGGTTCGGGTAATCTTCAATCACTTTTTTAATATCCCCACCTATGCCATTACCAACAACAGGAAGTTTTAATTGTGCATCAGCAGCACTAGAAATTAAAAATGAAATAGTAAGAAGAACAAGTGTTTTTACTGATTTTTTCATGTGTACGGGATTTAACTGGCTTGTAACATAGCCCAATATTATTAAAATTTAATTTTATTGCATACTTTTAATAGGAATTCAATCGTTAACCCTTAGTAAATTATCCAGCATATGAAGAACAGACACCTTGTACATCATCATGAATCGGCAAAAATCTATCGCCATTATTACAAACCTTCTTTTAATATTATCCGTTTACTGAAAGCTGTTTTAGCTGTTTTTATTTCTGGTTCATCAGCGGCAGCGGCCAATCATTACAGAAGGCATTAACTATTTCTCTACTAACCCTTACTATACTAAAAGGGGCTCACATAAGTGATGCCCCTTTTTATATTTCGAAAAGTATAGCCTGTTAGTTCACCCTTATATTCCGCATTTCCCGCTGCATAAAGCGGGGCATTCCCGGCATTCCCTGTGGCTGCTGCTGATTTTTACCCCCCATCCTGTTCAGACTGAAGAGGAAGCTGACCATAAAATATCTTTTCAGTACCATGCTCCTCGTATCCTGAATGTAGTTGTCTCCGGTGTTACGGGTGATACTCTGGTTCTGATTCAGTATATCATTTACAGAGAATTTCAATTCTCCGTTCTTATTCTTAAAGAGTTGCTTGCTGAAACTTGCATTCCAGAGCGGGATACTCTGGTTATATCCTTCCGCTCTTCCGGAATTGATCAGATAGTCAAAATTGGTTGACAGAATAAAATTCTTCGGAAAAGTATACGCCACATCTCCTGAATATGTTTGCGTGAAATAATCTTCATTCAACTGTGTGTTGATCGTATATTTTACATTATTGTAGGCCAGGTTTGCTTTTATGCCAAAATCAATTTTTTCTTTATTGATATTGAGGCCGGCACCTTGTGAAACAGTAATTGTCTTGGTAAGATTCTTTTGCAGGTTTACCAGGCTGACATCTTTTACGTAAGACATATTATTGGTAAAATTGAGGCTGGATCCTTTAAGCTTTACATTCTTAAATGGAAGACCAAGTGTAAAGAAGGAAAATGCCCTGAAATATCCGTTTACATTCTGATAAGTGGTGCGCTGTACCGGGCCGTTGGTAGTAATACTGTTTACGATCTTATTCTGAGTCGTGCTGATATTAATATTGGCCGCTATGAATTTAAAAGTAAGAATATTGAACGTATTGAACCCGATATTAAAATTGTGATTGAACTCCTGTTTCAGATTAGGGTTCCCAATTTTTACATTCAGGGTGTCCGTTACATCGGGTACATTCTGCAATTGAGAAACTGAAGGCTGATTCGTTCTTCCGTTGTAAAAGAATCGCAGGTTCTTACTTCTTGCCGGGGTAAAATTGAAATTCGCCGTTGGAAAAAGATTGGTAAAGCTTTGCCGTGTTATTGAGTCCTTGCCTGTAGCGGCCTGGTAACTCTGGCTTTCCAGCTCAGAGCGTTGTACACCCAAACCAAACTGGTAATTGTATTTCTTTTCCTGCACACGGAAATTAGCTCCGAAGCGATGAGCTTCATAGGTATTTTTAAAATCATTGGTCTGCAACAGGTTTGGGCTGTCATATTTACCGGAAGTACCATTATAATTATACGTTTCCCTTTTTGATTCGCTTACGTTATTGGTATAAGCATAGTTAAACTCCAATAATTTATTTAAACCAAATGGTTCTGTATAGGAAGTGCTGATTACATTATTATTCGTCTCTGTTTTCTGTTTGTAATTCTGGTTCTGGGCAAAAACGGACAACAATATTCCATCACTGTTGTAAAAAGAATTATTAGATATCGTCAACCCATCGCTCTGGCTGTTTCCGTTGGTATTATTCCACCCCAATGTCAAGGTCCTTCCGATTTTACCAAATTTGTGACGGAATAACAGGTTGTTATTGAAATTTAATCCGTTACGGGTATTCGTATTTTTAGAATTACCGGTAATGGCCATGTATTGCTTCAAGGGTGTGATAGAATTGGTAAATGAGCTGTCTATACTATAATTATCTGAATGCTGTAGCGTAAGTGAGGGTGTGTACAGGATCGAATTCATGGAGTCGATCTGGTACTCAAACCGGAGATTGAATCTGTGGTTCTGATTCAGGTTATCTGACATAGATGTCCTTGACAGGTTAGCGGTGGAATCGTTCGCAAAAAAAGTTTGACGAAAAGTACTTTGCTCCTGCCTTGGTCTTGAATCGGAAAAGAAATAACTGCCTGTTACCTTTATCTTACTTCCCCACTCGTCAGAATAATTCAGTCCTGCTGAAGTTGACCTGATAATACCGGTAGTTCCGGTTCCGCCAAACATACCACCAAAACCTCCACCACCTCTTCCCCCAACCACCTGCATACCGCCGCCGCCAAAATTTCCTCCACCACCACCGCCGCCGCTGAAGCCGCCCATCGAACTAATGATATCAGAAAAAGAAAAACCCTGTTTATTAATATTATTACTGTTGAACAATAAAGAGATCCGCTGGCTGCCGGTAAATTTATTGATGCTCAGGTTTCCTTCATAACGGCCCTGGTCACCATGTGCAGCCAATACTCTTCCAAAGTATCCTTTGTTACGGTCTTTTTTCAGTTTGATATTAATGGTCTTGCTACGGCTGCCATCATCTATTTTGGTGAATTTGGCCTGGTCACTCATATCATCAAATACCTGCACACTCTCCACCATGTCAGCGGTGAGATTTTTGGTAGCCAGTTTAGGATCATTACCAAAAAACTCTTTTCCATCGACCAATATCTTTTGCACCTGCTCTCCCTGTGCTTTTACGGTTCCTTCTTTATCAACTTCCATTCCTGGGATTTTCTTCAGCAGGTCCTCTACTGTGGCATTCGGCTGGGTTTTGAAACCACTGGTATTGAACTGCACCGTATCATTCTTTACCTGTATGGGAGATTCGGAACTGATCGTTACTCCTTCGAGCAATTTATAATCCTTCTGAACAGGAAGATTTCCCAGGTCAATTACTTTATTTGCATCCGTAATAGATATCCGTTGTTTGATCTCGGTATATCCTTTACTGGAAATGATAAGGCGGTAGTCGCCGGTAGCCAGCCCTTTTACTTCAAATGCACCCTGTTTATTAGATAAGGTAAAAGTGACAAGAGAAGAATCTTTCGCCTGCAATACCGAAACGGTGGCGTCGGCAATATTCATTTTGGCAGTGGTATCCACCAGCTTGCCTTTTATGCTGCCGTCAGCTTTTTGTGCCTGTACATTTGCCAGGAAGGCAATCAGTAAAAGGGATAAGGTAAAAATCTTCTTCATAATCAGTGAAATAAGTGTACGAAAATAGACGTAAAGGGCCGAAACAACCTGCGGGAAATGGCTCTTTTTGTCAAAAAGAGGGATGAATTGGACGATTTTGCCGATGAATGGGCTCAGGGGCGGTGGCCGGGAAATAAATAGTCCTTATTACGAATCCAAATTGCCCTGTCCAAATGTTGCGTTGAAGCCCTGCGGTTAGCCATTGAAACCATCATAGCCACATACTGACCGCCCAAAAAACCAAATCCCAGGTTTCTATTGGATCTTATTGTAGCTATAGATGCTATTCCCGATGCTATAGAAATGAAGCTGAAGATAGTCCCGATTTTTCTTTTTCGTTTTGCAAGCATGTATTGATCTAAGCCAAGGTCGGACATAGAAAACTCCTTTGCCAGTTCATGGAAACTGATTTTGTCGCCTCCCTTTTTAATGGAATTGCCCATTCGATAAATCAAACCGGTGCTGTATTTTTTATATAAGGAGTCGCCGGATTGAGCATTTAAAACCCCGGTTAAAGAAAAATTTATAAGTATGAAAAAAACAACTGCCTTCATGATAGGTATTTTATTTAAGGGTCTTTGATTGTAGCACCATATCTGCAAAAGACTTCAAAACGATATAAGGATTGCTTTTATTTTCTGGCTTTGGCATAAAAGTGTATAGTACCCTGTTAGTAGTATCTTTTACAGGCATAACATCTACATGCCAACGGATACTGTCAATCAAATAATTATCTGTTCGAGTTGAATCGTTGAAAATTGATACCGCCAATATATTACAAACGGGCGGCATGTTTTTTACAAAATCCTTTGCCGATTTTTCATTTAGTTTACCTGAATTTATCAACGACATCATTTCTGCCTTTATTCCTTCACTAAATAGTGTCATTACCTGCTCCCACTTAATGACTTCAATTTCTTTTGTTTGGAAATAAACATTTAGAAAGTCACGAATACTGTCAGGCACACTCCTGTTTTTGTAAACAATCGCCAATGGTCTTTTTGTAAGACTTGAAGCACTCCTAAATGAACACACTGCTATTAATACGATAAAAAATAATGCGAAACTTTTCATCTTATATTTGAAAGAAAATTTATTCAAAAAAGTTGTTAGCGATACAAGAGTCCAACGCAGTATTAAGGAAATTTACCGTTTCCATTCTATTTATATTAGAAATTGTTTTTTTATGCAGCCTGTTTTTTTGGGCATTATACGGGGATGAGTAAATAGTTAATAGCACTGAATCTAAAATTACTCTATCTGATGAATAAAATGTGTAGTGAACCCAAGTAGAGCTTTCTGGCAAAGAAAGCATTTTTCTTTTCGACTCCTCTTTTAGTTTTTCCAAGTCTTCAGGAGCAGTTCTTATGAATGGGTTTAGAATTTCTGCCATTTGCTTTTGAAGAAGGGCTTGAGCTTGCTCTTTGCTAATAACTGAAAATTTTTTTTCTTTATAATAGCTTTTTATATTCTTCTCCTGCTGTTTAGTTAATACCAGTTCTTGCTCTCCCGCTTTCAATTCAAAATCAAGAACAACTGGTATTTTAAATCTCTCTGGTAACAAATTGATACCTCCAAACGAACTAATTAAAATAAATCCCATTAAAATAATAGTCAATCGCATAGTATAACTTTTTAATAAGAAGCTGTGATATCTTTACCACAGCTTCTTTCAGTCTTAATAGCTAGAATGGTAAAATTCCAAGATTAAAGCACTGATCAGATGCTATAAAAGCCTGCGCCAAACAAGCAGTAACAGCAATTACGCAATTATCATATTGGGAACCTGATCCTTGATTATTATTAATAATATTACACTCTTCCATCATCCAATAGCATAGACCAAACATTCCCATAACTGAAGCGAGGCAATCTACATCTACGTTTTTGAACCCTGGTAACTTTCCATTTTTTGTAATTTCCAAAACCGCTTCCTTAAATATCGATATCCTGTTTTGCTCTTTTGCAATAAAAGGATATCTACCATTTATATTTTTTCTGTACTCTGAAATTTGGTTAAATAATATATATAATTCATTCTTGTCCTTTATTGAAGTTGCACCAACAATGTCTTTTACATCCTGCTCAGAAGCAACATTGCCTGATAGCCGAGTGAGAGCATCTTGCTTTTTATGCAAATAAATGTCTGCGGAAAAATTGAATATTGAATTAATCATCTTTACAAACTGATCGTCCTCACTTAACGCTTTTGCTTCGGGACTTATTGTCGATAGCTTTTCCTTTGCCATTCCATAAACATTAAGCAAAAGAAATCCTGTCAGAAAGAAAAAAAATATTTTCTTCATAATAATTGATTTTAATAATAATCCTTACTCTCTTTCCGGTTTTCAGGAATACCCGGAACAACGTTGATACGGTAAATATAAATAGGGGGGTAGACTTCCTATACCACAAACTGGTAATTCTTCTGGCTCAATTGTTGTTGACTGCACTGCAAATGATAGTATTTAAAATATGATTATTTTCACTACATGCGAAAGAATCGGTTTAAAAATACTGCTTTAGTAGTTCTTCTTTTTATTTCGGGATATTGCTTTTCACAAAATATACAAGTTGCCGCGGATAGTAATTTTGTCAATCCTGATTCCGTTTATTCAGCCGTTGATATTCCTGCTGAACATCCAAAAGGCAAAGATGCCCGGATAAAATTCTTAGAAAAAAATATAGACGCTGCTATAGCTATCAAAAATGGAGCTCCGGCCGGAACTTACAAGGTACTTATAACCTGTATCATTGATACTGCTGGCAAAATTATTGCAATGGTCCCCGTAACTCATCATGGTTATGGTATGGAAAAAGAAACGATGCGGGTTCTTAAAAATATGCCTGCCTTTAAGCCTGCCATTAAAAACGGAGTTATCGTAAAATCAAAAATCAGTTTTCCTGTTACTTTTATGTCGCGGAGCGCAAACTAACTAAACAAATACTCCACATCTTCCCTCGTCAGCGTTTTCACAAACGAAGCATCATCAGAGATGATGTCTTTAGCCAGTGCCCTTTTCTTTTCCTGCAGCTGCAGTATTTTATCTTCGATAGTGTCTTTACAGATCATCCGGTAGGCAAAGATGTTCTTGGTTTGCCCGATACGGTGTGTACGGTCAATCGCCTGTTGCTCTACCGCCGGGTTCCACCAGGGGTCTACGATATATACATAGTCGGCAGCAGTCAGGTTCAACCCCACACCACCGGCTTTCAATGAGATCAAAAACACCCTGACCTCTTCATTATTCTGGAAACTCTGAATCGCTTTTTCCCTGTCAGGTGCGGAAGTACTGCCATCAAAATATTCATATTTTATACCCAGTTCTTCCAGCTTAGCCCTTATTAAGGCCAGCATTCCCAGGAACTGTGAGAAGATTAATGCCTTATGATTGCCCATATCTTCACTTAGCTCTCTTGCCAGTTCTTCCAGCTTGATAGAATGATTTTCAAATTTTTCCTGCTCATTCAGTATCGCCGGTGAGTCACATATCTGGCGCAGCTTCATCAGTCCCTGCAAGATGGTCAATTGTGATTTTTGTATTCCCTGCGTTTCAATAGTGCCTAATATCTGGTTACGAAAATCATTGCGGTACGCATCATAAATACTCCGCTGCTCATCTTCCATTTCACAAAACAGTATCATCTCCTGTTTTTCCGGAAGATCTTTTGCCACCTGTTCTTTTGTACGGCGAAGTATAAAAGGATACAAAATTTTACGCAGGTGATCTTTGCGGTCTTGTTCTCCAAATTTATCAATCGGGATAGCAAACTCCTGCCGGAAAAATTCCATTGTTCCCAGCATACCCGGGTTCAGGAAGTTCATCTGGGCAAAAATGTCAAATGTATTGTTCTGCAGCGGCGTACCACTCATGCACAAGCGGTGTTTTGCATTTAGCAGGCAGGCAGCTTTGGTAACTTTACTTGAAGGATTTTTGATGGCCTGCGATTCATCCAGTATCACATAATCAAAATCCACACTCATGAGTAATTTGATATCGCTTCGTAAAGTGCCGTAGGTGGTGATAGTTACTTCATGATCGGTCAATTCTTCTTTTACCCTTGTTCTCATAGCACCGTGATGGATGCGGTACGTCAGTTTGGGAGTGAATTTTTTAATTTCATTCTCCCAGTTATAAATAAGTGTCGTGGGGCAAACCACTAATGCTTTGAGTTTACCCTGTTCATTCTTAAAATATTCTATAAAGGAAAGGGCCTGCACTGTTTTACCCAAACCCATATCATCTGCCAGGATGCCTCCCCACTTAATGTCTTTCAGGTAATTGAGCCATTGATATCCTGCCACCTGGTAAGGCCGCAGTATCATTTTCAAGTTATACGATGGCTCAATTTCTTTTATCTTATTGAACTCCCTCAGCTTTTCATATTTCTCTTCCAGTTGAACTACCAGTTCTTCTTCATCTCTTGTTTCATATAATTCATCCACTACACTCAAATGATAGCGGGATAATTTCAAAGAATCAGTTTTCCCTTCACCCACCCTGAAAAGGAGTGAATATTTTTTCAGCCATTCTTCAGGAAGTATTCCGAGTGTACCGTCATTCAGGTGTACAAATTGTTGCTTGTTCGCCAATGCTCTTTTTACCTCTGCCACTGTTACCCGCTGGTCTCCGAATAAAATATCCACTTTAGCATCAAACCAATCGGTATTACTGCTGATGAAAATCTTTGTTTGTGGCTTTGCCGTATTGAACCTGAAATTTTTTAAAGCCTCAAACCCGAACACCGGTGTTTTATGTTCCTTCATTGCATCCACAAACAGGAAAAACCAGTTGTTCTTTAACACATCAGTTCCCTTCAATGCCAGTGTGGCCGAATCTTCATTATAAACAAAATTCGAATGCAGGTTCTGCAACTTCTGGATAAACTCATTTTCTTTTTCCCTGTTACGATGCACCACCAATACTTTATCCCCCTGTGGCACTATTACTTCGTCTCTGTCCTTTGCTTTTGTTTCATATCCCTTGTAAGAAAAGGATGGCTGGAAAACAAGGTACTCTCCCTTTTCCATCAAAAACAATTTCACTTCCGGGTTGCCGTCTTTTGTCTCCTGTACCAATGATTTATCAAAATCCACTTTATGTTCTTTTGCCAGTGGCATGATAAACTTATTCAGGTAATCATTCCACTCATCGGCTGGTACCGTCATTTTCCCCCCCGGCAAGAATTTTTCCACCAAATGGATCACTTCATTACTCTTCCAGAGGTATGCCTGGTTGTTGTATAAAAAGAAAAGCGGGCTGGCAGCTTCATTATCACCCAGGTCAAACTCCAGCGAACCGGCTTTCACCCGGCATTGAACCGTATAGTGAGAGTTTTTCTTTATAATAAAATGTGGCTTTGCATCTTCCGCCTGTAGTTGCAGCGGTTCAAGATTATTAGTCTTGAATGTTTTTGATTCCGGAAGCAGAAATATAAAAGGATTACCCGCTGATTCAGTAAATACTTTTTTCAGCTTGGGTAATAAATATTCTGCCATCAGTTCTTTGGTCTCCTCCGGCAGGTCATCTTCTTCCTGGTGGATGATATTTTCCCAGATACCTGAGAAAGGTGAATTGCGGCTTATATACTTATTGATCTCTGCATCCTGCAGTTTTCGTAATAAGGTCAGCAACTCTCTGTCGCCTTCCGGCAGTTCGTCAGTATTTACATAACGACTGATATCAAGTTTTTCCACTTTCCCTGCAAAAGCATCATTACTTTCATTAGGTTCACCTGTTACTACATCCACTGTAAACCGGGGATAATTCTTCTTATTAAAATTGAAAACAACCCCCAGCCGCTGTGATGGATTTGATTCTGTTCCGGCAGCCACTTCCGGCAGTTCCTCTTCTTTTTCTTTTTGCGGAATCAGCACCGGTCTTGTTGGTGCTGCTACCGGCGCAACTCTTTTGATACTTGTGTCCAATACCCTTAAGAAGGGTTTGCCATCTTTATAGGCAAACTCAAATTTTCCCTTCAGATCATCATCCAGCGAATAGCCATAGGCCTCCAGCAACTTATTTTTCTCTTTGTCCCAGTTACGTATGCTGTCAAAATAGTTAGCGCCATGTGTATTCAGCAATTGCAACAACACTATCATCTTTGGCAGACACAGGGGATGATTTTCGTCTTCATAGTCGCAACTGGTATCAAAATTTTTTTCCTCGTTTTTGCGGATTATAACTTTATACGTTTGCCCGTTCAGCTTTACAGAAGCCTTTACTGTTTCATTTTCCGCATGTTCAATAGTTGCCTTATTGGTTCGCAGGAAAGTTTCTGCATCTATCAATGTTTCAGGAGAGCACAAGAGCCGCAGCGTTTTCAGATCAATCATCTTCATTTTCGCTACTGTATGACGCTGGTCATATTTTACATTCTCGGCCTGCAGGTGGCCCCGGTCAATCATTTCCTGCAACTGAAACAATGCGGCAGCTTCATGACGGCAGATATCACCCAGGTTATACGGGCAACCACAGCGCAACGACGTTCCTTTGGGGTCTTTAAATTTTTGTATGTAAACTTTGTAATAAGTAGAGTAGCTGTCATCCTTTACCCGGAACACTGCTGAACCAAACAGGTCATCGTATTCTACCAACTCCACAAAACCTATTGCATGGATTTTTTTTCCTCTGCGTATCACTTCATCAGTTCCATGGGTATAAACGTACTTAATAAGGTGCGGTAAAGCCAAGCGATGTAAGATTTTAGATGTACGAGGTACGAAGTATTTTCTCCGACCTTCAAAAAAGGTTAATCGGCAAATGTAAAAGAATGTGCAGCGGATTTCCTCGCAAAATGCGATAAATAAAAAATATTTTTACTTCAGGATATGTGCGGAAAAAATGAAGTACCTTACAAGATTTTTCTCCTCAACCCTATCCTTAGGAAAAGATGCTACATACGACTTTATTGATTTGAAAACTAAATCTTTCTGGCAGCTATTTATTTTGCAACCAGTTTCCCATTGCTGTACACCGGAAGCACATTAGCCACATCAGGAGTCAAACAGAATTTGATATCCTCTATTAACCCGAATCGTTCTACCAGGCGATGATAGTGAGTAAGCCTGGGCGCAAACTCAAGTAATTTGTTCTTGTGTTTTATATACATTGTTTCTGCCATCAGCGAACTGTCGCAATGAATAGTAAATTCTTTTGTAAGACGATTTATCACTGCGCCTGCAAATAAAGTGTCCTCGAGGTTAAAGCGGTCTTTCCAGCCGGCACAACCAAGTACTACATTTTTTTTCTCTGCTGACAAAAAATCGCAGACGGCAGACAGATTGGGAAAAGAGCCCGAAATGATTGTATCGGCATTGTTGTCCAAAGCCATTTGCAGGAGTCTTGTTCCATTGGTAGTGGTAAGTACCAGTGTTTTATTTTCAATGAACTCCCTGGTATATTCAAGTGGGGAGTTGCCATGCTGTAATCCTTCAGCGATCATACCATCTCTTTCACCCGCCGCTATGCCGTCAATATTTTTACTTATCTCTATGGCTTTGGGAACGGAATCAACGGGTATCACACATTTGGCGCCATTATACAGGGCGGAGGCAATAGTGGAGGTGGCACGAAACACATCAATAATAACAACGACACTGTTGCTGAGATCATATAAATGTAATAAGGCCGGGGATATGGATGTATGAAGGGTGGGCTTGTTGCTCATAATAGAGTTACAAAAATAAGAAACAGCTGTTTACGTTGGCCTGAATTACTTTATCAGCAATTTCTTCCATCTTTCACTTTCTGCAAACTCCTTAATCGTCTTATTACGCTGTTCCAGCAACCGTTTCATGTATTTGGTAAGGTATAATGAATTAAACCATTCGCCGAATATACCATAGGGTATTTCAAAATGTAAAAGGTCGATCAGGATAGTACCGTTATCGCATGGCTTGAAATAATGTTCATGTTTCATCATTTTAAAATCACCCTGTACCTGCTCATCAATAAACATCTCGCCTTTTTTCATTTCTGTTATTTTTACCCGGAGCAATCTTTCTTTAAAAAAGTGCTTTGCCTTCCATGTTACGGTATCTTCTTTTTCAATAAGCCCGAACCGGGTGCCGGCCACTGCTTCTTCCTTATGTGCGGCCATTGATTCTTTGTGAAGTCCGACATGGCGGCTCAGGTCAAAAACCACCTGTGCCGGTGCGGCAATAAAAGTGGTAAGATGAATAGTTGGCATCGTTTACAAATTTGAAATATAACGCCCATTTATTGCAAAAATCCGACCACAGCAATGTCTTTTATCAGGAAAACGGGATCTTCGCTACTTTGGCCTGCAGGAGTTTATCCCGCACTTTGATGTAAATGTTCGTATCGATAGCAGCATACGCAGTTCGTACATATCCCATACCTATGGCTTTGCCCAAACTGGGAGATTGTGTGCCAGACGTAACCACCCCTATTGTTTCTCCCGAATAGTCCTTTATTTCATAGCCATGACGGGGAATACCTTTTTCGATCATTTCAAAACCCACCAGCTTACGGGCCACCCCTTCTGCTTTTTGCTGTGCAAATATTTCCTTTGATGTAAATTCTTTGGTGAACTTGGTGATCCAGCCCAATCCTGCTTCCATTGGTGAAGTGGTATCGCCAATGTCATTTCCATATAAACAGAAACCCATTTCCAGGCGGAGTGTGTCTCTTGCGCCAAGACCAATAGGTTTTAATCCCTGTGGGCTGCCTTCGGCGAAGATCGAATCCCAAATCTTATCAGCCGCTCTGTCTTTGTCTTCAAAATATATTTCTACCCCGCCTGCACCGGTATAACCGGTTGCACTTACCAACACATTTTCGACACCAGCAAATGTTCCTTTAGTAAAAGTGTAATACTTAAGATTCAAAATATCCATCTCTGTTAAAGGCTGCAGAATTTTGGTAGCATTGGGACCCTGTATTGCCAGCAAGCATGTTTTATCAGAAATATTGTGCATCTCCACCTTGTTTGTATTATGCTTTACAATCCAGTTCCAGTCTTTTTCAATATTAGACGCATTTACCACCAGCATATATACTCCTGCCTGCCCGGCAGGCGGGTTATTTTCTTCGATGCAATACACTAATAAATCATCGACAATTCCACCGTCTTCATTTGGGAGGCAGCTATATTGCGCCTGCCCTTTCTTAAGTTTTGACGCATCATTACTTGTAACCCGCTGAATGAGGTCCAGTGCCTTTTCCCCCTTCAGTATAAATTCACCCATATGGCTTACATCAAATACTCCTGCGTTTTTTCGTACCGCTACATGTTCATCATTGATGCCTGTATAGGAGATGGGCATATTATACCCGGCAAACGGGGCCATTTTGGCGCCCAGTGCAATATGTTTATTTGTAAAAGGAGTATTTTTTATTGTCATACAGCATTTTTTATAAAGTGAGCAAAGGTAAGTGAATATGCTAAAGTTCATAAATCAGAAAGACTCCTTGGGGGAGCCTTTCTGAGATCCTGGCTTCAACAGGACCACCAACTATCCCGTTGACGGCGGGACTTCAACCTCGATTAATATTATAATACCAATGATGATACAGGGGAAGGTATTCCGGCAAATGAACCTTCAATACCAGTACTGTTCTTTTTTATTTTTATACTTACCGGCTTCGTGGCTTCTTGCTTTTCCTCTAATTCTTTTATTCTTTTTTCACTTTCCTTTTTTTTACGCTTCTCTTCTTCCAGTGCTTTTTGGATATCCTCTCCCAGTTGTCCTGCTTTTATACTACTGTCATTTGACTGATACCGATAGTCGTTGTTATTACTCCGGTTTTCGATCAGGTCCTTGCCATCATCCCCTTTCAGCCTGCCATCTATGCCCATTGTATAGTCAACCCCGGTCCGGTATTCAAAAGAGTAATCATCATCTACTTGTATATCCACTATCCGGCCTTTATTGTATTTCCTCTTTATTTTGAATTTTACCGGGTTCAGTTTTTCCCTTACCGATTCATCAAACCTGATCTTTTTCCCCACCGGAACCTGTATGGCTATTTCCACCTGTTGCCCGCGGAATTTACTCTCCTTATCAATGGTATAGCCGCTCGCAAGGTCCAGTACACTATCTCTTGATAAGGCGCTGTATTGAATACTGGCAGCTCTTGTTTTAGCCTCTTCTTCTGTACGACCATAGCTGTATCTTTTTAATGTAACATGGTACAGGGAATCCTGGCTGGCTTCAATATTAAATTTGACCGTAGATAGTTTCATTGTATCAGAAGAAATATCCCATCCTTCTGCATCATCATTCATCCATCCAAAACCACCCGTATATTCCAGTGCCGGTTGTGACACGGCAACAATCATTTTTCCTTTTGCCGGCTGATCCATAGCAATACTTTCATCTCTATGCTCATATTCACGAAAATCTTTGGAGATACTGCTGGCAAGTAAAATAACAGAGATCCAGCCAATGGTCCACAAGGCGCCAAAGGTCCACCCCAGGTAATTGCTGGTAGAACGGGCACGGATAATACGCCTGACTACCCAAACAATAAACCCAACCAGTGGCACTACCAGGAAAAATATTAATGTACCCCATGCATATATCTGCTGCCATTTGCTTGTCCACAGGAAATTATTTACAGGCCACCATTGTACGCCACCGAAAATCAGTGCAATCACTGTAACAAATAATGCAAAGGCAATCGTACCCGCAATAAATA
This sequence comes from Bacteroidota bacterium, assembly GCA_029558715.1. Lineage (GTDB taxonomy): Bacteria > Bacteroidota > Bacteroidia > Chitinophagales > Chitinophagaceae > JJ008. The sequence goes on from JAKQEA010000158.1 coordinate 33,320, forward strand.
AAAAGAATACCTTAAACAATACACCAATTGCATGACCTATACCGGTACCACTTCGCCGGGCCGTTTCACTTATTTCCGTTGCAAATGCTTTTCCGCGGGTGGAAGAGAACTCCCTGGCTTTGGTAGAAAAATTTTGTGATGTTTCCTTTACTTCTTCACTCCAGCCCTTTACCTTGTCTTTCATACTATCTACGCCTTCTTTTACATTCTGGCGGATAGTATTCACGTCTACTTTCTCTCCCCTCATCTCCATTTTTTGATAGGTAGTATTTGCTTCAGGCAATACAATCCAGAGAATGATATAGATAAGAATAAATGTCCCGGTGATAGAACTAAATCCTATGTTCCAGAAAAGATCAAAATCATAATGCCAGCGAAACCCGTTTATGGAATTAAAAAGAATACTTAATATAAGCGGGGCGGCGAAAATAATTCTGATAGTAGAAGAGCTTTTTCCGAAATAGGCAGCCAATCCGCCGGCAACGCCACCGATAACTTTGTCTTCCGGATTTCTGAATAATCTCTTGCCACCATATTCTTCCAGGTCTTTGGGTGGCAATACAATCCACATAATAATATATGCGAGAAATCCTAATCCAAAACCACCAAATGTGATAATGGCAAACAGGATGCGGACAATAGCAGGATCAACATTCATATAAGCCGCAATACCACTACACACACCCCCGATAAATTTATCACTGGTATCACGATAAAGGCGGCCTCTTGACTTTTTCTCTTTCTCTGTATGGGTGCTGTTTTGCTGTTGTTGTTGATGTGGTTGACCTTGCAATGGAATTTCTCCTGCTTCGGCTGCTTCAGCCTCAAAATCTTCAGGCCTTCCCATCGATGTGGCAATCTCATCCACATCAGCATCCGTGATACAGCTGGCTCCCTTACGTACTTTTTCACTCATCAATTCTGCAATACGGCTCTCGATGTCATTGATAATTTCATCACGGCTTTCTTCATTGGCAAAATAGCGCCGAAGGCTTTCAATATAAGCCTGCAGGTTTTCGTAGGCCGCATCTTCAATTGGTATTACCCGGCCACTCAGGTTTATGTTAATAATCTTTTTCATCGTATTACATTTTTGGTTGAAGCCTCGCTCACGGCGAGATAAATTGGTTTATTGGTTGGTTAAAGGTTCATCCTGTTTTTTACTGGTGAGAGCATTTACCCCGTTAGATAATTCGTCCCAGGTTTGCTCCAGTTCTCCATAAAAGCTTTCACCCTTCTCTGTAAGTGAAAAATATTTACGGGGAGGGCCCGAATTGCTTTCCACCCAGCGATATGTCAGCATGTTTGCGTTCTTTAACCGGGTAAGTAAAGGGTAAAGAGTTCCTTCCAGGATTTGCAGGTTGGCGGCCCGCATCTCTTCAACAATATCACTCGGGTAAGCCTCGCCTCTGCGGATAATGGAAAGGATACAGAACTCCAGTATTCCTTTTCTCATCTGGCTCTGTGTATTTTCAATATTCATAAATCATCCTTTTTCTTATTAGGTAATTACTGGTTCTTATTAATCAGTTAATGATCATAACTCACTACTCTTGAAATTTTCCATTGCCCATTCTTTTTTTGCCATATATGAACGAATTTAAAGCTGCCACAATCCTGCTTCCCGTTTTCTGAATGACAAAATTTGTGTATGCCAATCTGTATAGCTCCATAACCCGGTACAGGATATACTTCCAGGCTTTCTTTTATCAATTCTCTTCTTAATTGATTGTTCCCTTTTGAAACTTCCTTCATGAAGTTTACAGTATGATTATAATTGGTAAGACCTCCTTTATCATGAAAAAACTCCAGGTCTTCTGTAAATAATGATTTGAATACTTCTACATCTCGGTTGTTAAAAGCGGTGAATAATACACTATCCATTTTCGCAATCTCTGTGAACAAAGAGTCTTTTGCTGATTGTGCATTTAAGTGACAAAATGCTCCTGTCAGTATAAAAGTGAGTGCTAAATATTTCAGAAGTGGTTTCATCCTTTTCCCGATTGTCAATACAAATGTAAGGTGATATTTGGTACTATGCAACACAAAGTACCATATTTTTTAGAGTAATAGTCACAGGCTATTAGCCAAAATCCCTTTAAATGATTGTTTATTAATAATTTAAATCAGTACTTTCACCTTCTTTTGAATCTCACTTCTACATGAGAGGTAATTTTAAATGATGGGCGAATTATTAGACCAGAATTCGATTTTTACCGATTTTTAGATTCTGAATACTATGAGAAACTCTTCATTTTTGGCTTTAGCTTTTACTTTTTTATTCGTCTCTTGCTCAGATAAGTACCTCGCATACAGGACTAATTATCAGTTTAAAAGCCCTGACGGAAAACCAGATTATAGCAATTTAAATTATTGGGCAGCCCATCCCTGGAAATGGGACCCTTCCGATAGCGTTGTAAAGCCGCTTCGAAATGAACCAAAGGACTCAATGGTTGATGTTTTCTTTTTATACCCTACCACTTTCACTAAAAAGAAAGATTCAAAACAATCAAACGCTTTTATCGATGATGAATACATAAATGCAAAAACAGATTATTCTTCGATACTATACCAGGCCAGTGTATTTAATCAGCAATGCAGGGTCTTTGCACCAAGATACAGGCAGGCGCATATTCAAAATTTTTTCTCTGCTGATTCAATAAAAGCACATGCTGCTTTTGAATTGGCATACGCTGATATCAGAACAGCTTTTGAATATTATCTCAAACAGTACAATAATGGACGCCCCATTATTGTAGCAGGGCATAGCCAGGGAGCATTAATGGCAGAGCGTCTTTTGAAAGAATACTTTGAAAACAAAACCCTGAAAAATAAATTGGTTGTTGCTTACATCATTGGCTGGCCGGTACCCGAAAGATATTTTACATCACTGCAAGTCTGTACCGACTCACTACAAACAGGTTGTTTCTGTAGTTGGAGAACTTTTAAAAAGGGTTATACTCCTTCCTATGTAAAAAAAGATACCAGCGGTGTTTATGTTACAAATCCGCTTAGCTGGACCACTGCTCCCGGGTTTGTATCAAGAAAGCTAAACAAGGGGAGTATTCTCAGAAATTTTAATAAGATATATAAAAACACAACTGATGCCCAGATCGGCAATGGTGTATTGTATACCCGAAAACCAACATTCCCGTGGAGCTTTTTGTTTCTGAGCAAAAACTATCATGTGGGAGATATTAATTTATATTACCTGAATATCAGGGAAAATGTGAAGCAACGGATCAGTCTTTTCTGGAAAAAATAAGTTTAGTATTCCTATTCAAGCCTTCTTGCTTCCATGCATTTAAACGCAGGAATACTGTCCGATAGTTTTCTGCCAATAATCACTTTTTCTAATGAAGGTAACTTGCGCCCAAGGAGTAAGATTCTTTTATCTGCTGCCAACGCTTCGTTCAGGTCTTTTATTCCATATCTGTTAAGCGTTTGAAGGTACATATGTGTAAGCAGCCTGTCTTTGTATAAAAGATTGGTGACAGGATATTGCTCCGGGACGTCCCATATATAAAAATAACCCAGCGGGAAACTATCGTCTGTGGCAATAAACAATTTGTCTTTTTGCTGATTCATCTCATTCATGACACACCTGAACCTTTGCTGACGACTTTTATTCGCTATATTTTCTTTATAAAGCCTTACAAACATCCAGGCCAATAACAGCAGCAAGATGCCGCTCATTAAAAATGCCGAGCTCTTTTTACCTGGCAAAAATGTAGTGTCGCTCTGAATGGTCGCTGAAAATTGTATCCATAAAATAAATATAAGGCCGAGATGAATGGTCGCAGTCATTTTCAAAAAAACAAACAAATAGGCATAGATAAATAATACAGCAAGCGCCGGTAGTGCCCAATAACGCAGTTGTTTTAACTGCTTATTAATAACCAGTAGCCCTGCAAAAACAATAAACAATAAGAGATAAATTCTTAGTTCAAAAAAAAACCAATACAAACCAAGCCGGTCTTCCTTTTTATCCAGCCATCTTTCCCGGGTAATGTTCTTGCTGATCTCCATCACTCTTTCCGGAGTAAATTTTACAGAATCGTATAAAAAAGCAGAGAAGAATAATTCCTGTTCTGTACTGTCTTTAAAAACGCCTCCGGGAATGTTTTCTTTAATTGGGCGATTATAGGCATAAAACAATCCTTGCCTGAATCCTTCCTGTTTGCTCCACCCCGGAATATGTTTTATATAGTATTGCTTCTGCAACTTGTTAAGACCAAACAGGATTATCCCTGATAAAAAAAATATCGTCACTGCCTGAACAATCTGTATTTTGGAAAACGGAAAAAAAAGCAACGGAAGGAACAGCAATATTACAAGCACAATCACATGCAGCCTCAACATACCTGCCAACAGCAGTAACAATACAGCAAAAACGGTCAACCAATTGGTTATCCTTTGTTGCTTAACCAGGTATGTTACTAAAAAGACTGCACCAGTCCCTGTCACCAATGCTGCTCCGGTAAGATTCAGTGATAACAACAGTCTTGTTTCAATAAAAATGAACAATGTTAGAAAAAGTAAAATAGCCGATGACAGTTTTAGCGTTCGTAGCATTACATAAAAAACAGCTGTTAACCCCAGCCAATGATAAACCAGCAACGCTATTGAGTACCAGTTGACTCCCGGCATTACAGAAAACAAATTACTTATTAAGCTTCCAAGCCATGGATGCCAGAGATGATTATAATGTAAAAGATTGGTTGGCGACTCCCCAAAACCTCCTGCCAAAGTGTACATCAAAAAAGCATCGTCGCCGGAATTGAGAAGAGGGGTAGCTATACCTGTAACCAAGAATAATAAAATTGCGGTAACCAATAAGGAAAATAAAAAAGCATTTTTTCCCAAGTTATTATTGACAACCATTATCATACTTTACTCAGGGTTGGTATTTATAAATATTAAATCCGTTCATAGTAGTATCCAGCTCAAACTTATCGAGTTTTATTTCAAAGAATTGCTTTTGCGGTCCTGTGGTTCTCATCAGCATCCATTTTATGCGGCCGTCTGTAAAAGCGGTTCTCAGGTCGCTATAATCATATTTCTTGTATTGATACGCCGCTAACCCTATGATATCCATTTGTGGGGTAACCGCTTGCCGAAATAAGATATTACTCAAATAGCTTTCCGCCGTATTATAATTAGTGAACACGCAATACTTATCTGTTGGGGATAGTTGATGGGTGATGTACCCGGCTATTTCTTTCTCTTTTTTATACTGCTCCCCAATACCCGTTTTTGGGGCTGACAACATTGTTCTCAAGGGGAATTCAAGTTTTATCACTTTTATAAGGAACACAAAAACTACTATAGATGCCGGAATTCGTATATCAATAGCCGATGCTGCTTTACTTAGCTGCGGCCAGCTATATGCAATTAATATAAATAATAAACTCCACCATTCTGTAAAGTACCCGGGGTTGGATCCGTTCTTTATCGCTATTGCGTTTAGCAGCACAAATAATACTACCATAGCAAAAAGGGTAAATTGCTGCAATTCTTCCTTTTCTCTTTTCATCCGGTAAAGTATAACCAGGTAAGCCGGCACAAATAATAATCCGAATGCAAAATAAAAATCTGCCAGTATTACTCCTCTGAACCACGAAACACTAATTCCATTATTAATACCCTGCACAACATTCTTATAAAAATACCCGAGGTCTCCGTTTAAATAAACAGGAAAAATGAAAAACAATACAGCCAGTAAATACACCAGCCCAAAAAGGATCGTCTCCCTGGTTTTTTTTGTGTAAAGCAACCAGGATCCGATAATAACAGGTAAAATAAAAGATGTTTGCTTGCTGAACAAAGCAACAGAAGATAGTAAGGCTGCTATTAAAATGGTCTTTTTATTTTGCCGTTCTGTTATTAACCCTCCCATGAAAACATAAAGAGTGAGCAGGAAGAAAACATGATTGAGGCTGTCCGGCCTCGAAAAAGAAGTTATTTCCAGGAATATAAATGCGGCAACAGCAGCGCATATACTTTTATTGGATGGTACATTAAAGATATTCCTGGCGGTTAAAAAGATTATTACAATAAAAAGGAGATTCAGGAATAATGAAACGCTTCTGCTAACCATATAAAGTGGCAAAAGATCATCTGCAGAAAAGCCCAACAGATCAGAAACTCCGGCAACTATATAATAATACAAAGGCGAATATTGTGCTATGGCGTAGGGCGGCAGTTCCGGATCCGTATAAAGCGACTGCCCTTCCAGCAATCGCTGAACAAAATAGATAATGTTTCCTTCCACACCCCCGGCATCGGGTTGAGGATAAAAGATCAGCATTACCCTGTAAAGGAGGTAAATCAAAAAAGAAAAAAGTGAAATTGCCGTTATAAACCGGCCAGAGAAGACGCTGCCTGCCATATGGTTATCTGTCCCCGAAAGATAACTTAATTAGCCAAAGCAACCTACAATCTGCGTTCACCTGTTCCTTTGCAGCCATTCATTTTCTTCGGCCGCAGGTTTCATCAATGCGTATTTTTTCACCATGTTAATGCTCACTTCATCCAGCACATCAACTATACTTTTGTAAGAAGTACCGGGGGCCGGCTTAACAAGTAACATCAGCCCGTTACGTCCCTCCTGCTTATTATGAATATCCAGCCATTTTTGCTTAGCGGTGATTGCGTTTCTTATATCATTGCTGCCAGAAAAATCTGTTCGTACTATTGAACCGTTTTTTTTCGCCTCTTCCCAACTGCCGTGATAATACCAGAAAGTATTGTCATTATCCAGTAATATGGTAAGTGCATCAGAGGCTCCCAGGTCCATCGGTTTTCCGTCTTTAGGCATGAACAGGTCCATCGTAGTGGGTTTGCTTAACTCAGTAGTTATCACAAAGAAACTAATCAGGAGGTAGCCAAGATCAACCATTGGTGTCATATCAATTTTCAAATTGTGCTTTACCATCCGCCGCACCCTGGTCCTGCTTTCCTTTTTGGCTGAATATTCGCTTGTAGTATTGAGAGCCGTCATAAGCGTTGTTTACATTACAGACGCAAGGCCTGATCTTTTCCACAAAAAATCATTAGTTCTGCTGACAACTATCATGGCCGGAAAGCTATACCTGTGCTACCTTTAACTACAACTTATAAGCAATGAAAACAATCATCATCCCGACCGATTTTTCGCCTGTAGCTACTAATGCTTTGCATTATGGCATTGATATGGCAAAAGCAGTTAATGCCAGCATATTATTGCTGCATGTATACCAGGTGCCGGTAAGTTTTTCAGACACCCCGATCGTACTGGTATCGATCGAGGATCTGAGAAAAGGGGCTGAAGAACAAATTGAAAGACTGAAGCAAGAGGTGGAACACCTTACTTCCGGTTCAGTAAAAGTATATACCGAAACCCGTATGGGTAATGTAACTGATGAATTGGAAAATCTATGTGAAAAGATCAATCCTTTTGCTGTAGTGATGGGAACTAAAGGATCCTCAGGTGTTGAAAGAATTTTATTTGGCAGTAATACACTGACTGCTATACGTCACCTTAACTGGCCGGTGATCTGTGTTCCTCCGGGAAAGACTTTCGGGAATGGCATTAAGAAGATCGGATTTGCCTGCGATTTCAGAGACGTTGTAAAAACCACTCCTACACATTTTATTAAAGAATTTATAAAGGAATTCGGTGCTGAACTGCATGTATTGAATGTGGACCATGATAACAAACATTTCAAGCCCGAAACACCTGAGCAATCAATACTGTTACACACAATGCTGGAAGATTCAAAACCATCGTACCATTTCATCGAGCATGCAGATATTGAAGATGGCATCAATGAGTTTGCTGAAAAAAATAACCTTGACCTGATAATTACTATTCCTAAAAAACACAAGCTCTTGCAGGCAATTTTTAAGCCGAGTTCTACCAAACAACTGGTTTACCAGGCCCATGTGCCGGTAATGTGTGTGCATGAATAGTATTTATTCAACCAATATAAAAGCCGCCCAGTAAAAAGGAGAATATTTTTTACGCATATCTGCTTGTGCCTGCGAGAATGCTTGTTCTATAGTTTTCCCTTTCATCCAGTATGTATAAAAAGCAGTCATTAGTTCTGATGTCTCCCTGTCCGGTACTCTCCACAAGCTTACAATCATCTTTTTTACCCCGGCCATCTTAAAAGCTCTTTGCAACCCAAACACTCCTTCCGTTCCCTTCACATCTCCCAATGCCGTTTCGCATGCGCTGAGCACAACAAGTTCGGTATTGCTTAAGTTTAATTGTGCGATTTCATATGCCGTAACGATGCCGTCTTCTACCCCTTCAATTGGTGTCTTTCCGCTCCATGCATAATTGCCGCCGGATAATACTAACCCGGTTCTTAGCAGCGGATCATCTGCTATTGTATAAACGTTGGTATTATCAATCTTCTTTGCCTTATTAGGATCCGGTAAAAAGAATCCATGTGTGGCGATGTGCAGCACTTGTGGTGAATTGCCGCTGAGTGCTTTCAGATTTTCTTCTGAGGATGCGGTTTGAGTAAATAATTTAGTAGTGCTTTTACTTTTATCAAAAAGCTGTTTGATAGAATTTACTTCTTTCGCCGTGCCCGGCAAGCTTCCCCATGGCTCAAATCCGCCGCCCCGTAACGAAGGTGTGTAAATAGACCTTGAAACATAACTATCGGACAAACTTGTACGCTGATTTGTAAGCTGTGAACTGTCCATTGAGAAATTTGCATCTCCAAACAATGTAATACTGGTTGGTTCTTCGGTCTGGCCTTCATTACTCCGCAAAGCCACCTGCCTGGTGCTGGTATATTGCTGCATTTGATACTTCTCCATCAGCAACGAATCGCTTCCAAGGGGAAGGGCATGAAAGGCAACGCTAAAAAGCTTACCGGCGGGTGAGTAGGAAATTTTTTTCATCCCGGTCAGATAGGGTTCTAATGGTTGCCAGGTTAATTTATACAATGCTTCGCCCTGTTTAGTGCTTTTTCCTTTTGGAGTGATTATACCATCCCCGTAAAAAACTTTAGCCGGATTTCTGCCTGGTTTGTTGTAACTATCCAGCAATTGTTGCATTTGTTCTTCTTCAAAGAGCGGAACGAAGTGAGGAACAGAATCGCTTTTAGTCAGAACATATGCAGCATATATTATACTGTCTGCCGATTTTTTTACAGGAACCCTGAAGTTCACAAACTCTATAGCTGCTTCATCCTTTTCTAATTCGTCCTGAACATTTTTCATAGAGATACGAAAAGCATTTTGCTGTCGGCGAAATTCAGAAGATTTGCGGCTAAGCTCTTTTTCTTCCAACTCTGTTTGTGCTTCTATACTGTCAATGCCTTTAACTCGCCTGTTTTGTGGCAAAGCATATTGCCGGGCAAGTAATTTTTTATTGTTTTGCCAGTCGTTCAGCAGGCGTAGCACAACAGAATCTTTGCTGCTGCTGACTATTGACAGCACATCCAGTGTTTCTGAAAGTGCCAATGATTTTAAAAATAATTGCAGATCGAAGTTAGTTTGTAACAGCTGCGAAGAAGGCAGAAGGCTTTTATAGAGAAGACTGTTATTAATATCTGATTGCTCGACGTTGTTGATCAGGTAGTTTTTCTTTTCTCTTTCAGAAAGTATTCCAAAAATCTTTTTTAAATTTTGAAGCTGGATGCCGGTCGCTGTAAAAGCAAGTGGTTCAGCCTGATCTGCATTGTTGTTACGTATATAACAGATGGCGAGGTTATTCAATATTTGAGCATACGCAGGGTGAGTTTCTCCAAGAATTTTTTTACGGATTTCCATTACTTGTTTGTACAATGCTTCTGCTTTTTCAGGCTGCCGCATATGTTCATATAAAAGAGCAAGGTTATTCAATGTGTTGGTAAAATTAGGGTGGTTTTCTCCCAATACCCTTCTCCGTATGTCACAGGCTTCTTTCAGCAGGCTTTCTGCTTTTTCGAATTCGCCCATACGGGTATACAAGGTGCCGAGATTATTGAGGATGTTTGCATAATCGGCGTGGTTTTCTCCAACCAGTTTTTTCCGCAGTTCTTTTACCTGGAGATAAAGAGGCTCGGCCTTTTGATATGATCCTGTTGCTTTGTACAAAAAAGCAAGATTATTCAGCCCGTTTATATAAGCAGGGCTATTTTCCCCAATTGTTTTTTTCTGAATCTCCAGCCCCTGTTTGTTCAGGTATTCTCCTTTTTCATATTGCCCGATATTTACATACAGCAGTGCAAGATTATTGAGGCTTTGTGCATAATTAGCACTTCTGTCTCCTCCTATTTTTTTTATTACCCCTATAGCCTGCAAGTGAAGCGGCTCAGCTTTTTCATACTGCCCCGTCTTTTCATAAAGCACCCCCAGGTTATTCAGCATTGACCAATACTCAATTGTGTTTCCTCCTGTTGTTTTTTCTAATATTTTTTTCGCCTTTATTAACAAAGGCTCTGCATTTTTATATTGGGACAAACTCACATAAGTTGTTCCAAGATTATATATGCTTGCAACATAGTTTAAATGTTCCTCTCCGAATTCTTTCTTTGCGGCTTCAATTGCTCTTTCTACAACAGGAATAACTTTTTCATAGTCTCCTTTGACAGATAACTCGTTGACCTGTTTATTTAACTCTTCCCAGGTTTGTGCAAAAACAAATACAGAAACCAGGGTACATAGTCCCGAAAGAAAGATCTTTTTCATTGGTGGTTTGGGAATGGTGTGAAGGGAAGTTACTATTTTCTTTCCCTGGCCAATACTCAAAAAGAATATATTTCAAAAGAAATTATTCCTTCTTGGCTTTCTGTTTTATTCGCCTGGCTTAAAACTCCGCACTTCCCGGAGTTCTCGGAAAAGCAATTACGTCACGGATATTCGTCATACCGGTTACAAACTGCACCATGCGTTCAAAACCGAGACCGAAGCCTGCATGCGGAACAGTTCCGAATCTCCTTGTATCGAGATACCACCATAGTTCTTCCAGCGGTATATGCATTTCCTTCATTCTTGTTTCTAATTTGTCTTGTCTTTCTTCCCTTTGCGAGCCGCCCACTATCTCTCCAATTCCGGGAGCAAGAATATCCATTGCTGCTACTGTTTTCCCATCTTCATTCTGCCGCATATAGAATGCTTTGATAGCAGCAGGATAGTTGTAAAGTATCACTGGTTTTTTGAAGTGCTTCTCTACCAGGTATCTTTCATGCTCACTTTGCAGATCCATCCCCCAGCCAGTGATTTCGTACTGAAATTTCTTTTTCTTATTATGATTACTCTCTTTCAGAATATCAATGGCATCTGTATAAGTAAGGCGTTCAAAATTATTGTTGAGTACAAATTCCAGTTTTTCAATCAGTCCCATTTCGCTGCGTTTATCCTGTGGTAACTGTTTTTCTTCTTCTGCCAGTCGTTGTGCAAGAAACTCGAGGTCTTCCCTGTTATTATCCATTGCATACCGGATAATGTATTTAATGAACTCCTCGGCAAGGTTCATGTTATCCTCTAAATCATAAAAGGCCATTTCCGGTTCTATCATCCAGAATTCAGCAAGGTGTCTTGTTGTATTACTATTTTCTGCCCGGAAAGTAGGGCCGAATGTATATATATCACCAAAGGCGGTGGCACCGAGTTCTCCTTCTAATTGCCCGCTTACCGTCAGGTTGGTGCTGCGCCCAAAAAAATCTTCTTTGAAGTTCACTGACCCGTCTTCATTCTTTGGGGCTGTTCCGTCAACAGGCAATGTTGTAACCCGGAACATTTCACCAGCACCTTCTGCATCACTGGCGGTAATGATAGGAGTATGCATGTACACAAACCCTTTTTCATTAAAGAATTTGTGAATGGCAAATGCCAGGGCATGGCGCACCCTGAACACTGAACCAAATGTATTGGTACGGAAACGCAAATGGGCTTTCTCCCTTAAAAATTCAAGACTGTGTTTTTTGGGTTGCAGTGGATATTTCTCTGCATCGCTGTCTCCCAACACCTCAATAGTAACAGCTTTCAGATCCATTTTTTGGCCCTGACCAAGAGACGGAACCACTGTACCTGTTATCTTTAATGAAGCTGAAGTGGTAATTCTTTTCAGCAGTTCATCATTAAACTTGCCCAGCTCCACCACCACCTGTATATTATTATTGGTACTGCCATCATTTAATGCAATAAACTGGTTGTTGCGAAAGGTTCGCACCCATCCCATCACCGTTACTTCCTGTCCTGCCGGCTCCTGTGCCAGCAGCTCTTTTATCTTGATTCTCTTATTGAACATAATTGCCGTTTTGCGAGGTGCAAAGGTAAAGCATGGCGACCAGCAATAATATCGCTTTCTGTTCTGGCATTTTTGGGCATAAATGATTGGATTCCCTTTAGGGAGCCCCCTGCTTTAACCGCTGTGATAAATAAGGTAAAATCTGAAAATTTTTGGTTTTCCCGAATTAGCCGTATACTTGCATTGGAAATGGGCTGATAAAAATAGTTCTCCCAAGGCTTTTGGTTCATCATTTAGCTGCCGATTTCATTCAACATAAACCCAAACATTTTCATTTTTCAAGATTGGTTACCCTGTGTTGTGACTAACATCAACGATTTCATATGTACGATATTCTCCAACTGAACGACATGCTCGTTCCTGAACTGCTGGACATTGCCGACCAGCTTAAAATCCCCAACGCCAAAAAGCTGAGTAAACAGGATTTGGTTTATAAAATTCTTGACAGCCAGGCTATTGCCGGAGCCAAAGGCGCCAAACCCGGCGAAGACGGCAAACGTAAACGTATTATCAAAACCAATACCAGCACCGGTGGCAGTGAAGAGGCAGTAGTAGAGAGTGGTGGCGAGGAAAAAACAATTATCAAAAAGCCTAATATGCCCGTAAAAAAAGATGAAAAAACCCCTGTAAAAAGAGGCCGTAAAAAACCCGATGAAAAAGAAATTATAGCTGATGTAGTAGAAGAAACACAACCTGCCGAATCAGAAGCTGAACAGGCAAGCAAGACCGATCAACTGGCGCAGGCAATTCTTAACGAGGGCAACCAGCAATCTCCCGAAAACCCATCCGGCGCAGGGCAAAATAAGTTTTATCCCGCCCGCCGTGAACAGCAGCAGCAATTTAATGTTGAATTTGACGGAGTGATACTGGGTGAAGGTGTACTTGAAATGATGCCCGACGGTTATGGTTTCCTCCGTTCATCTGATTATAATTATTTATCCTCTCCCGACGATGTATATGTTTCCCCATCCCAGATAAAATTATTCGGATTAAAAACCGGTGACACTGTTCATGGTGCCGTACGTCCGCCAAAAGAAGGAGAGAAATATTTCGCACTATTAAAAGTGGATACGATAAATGGAAAAAGCCCTGAAGAAGTTCGTGACAGAGTTCCATTTGATTATCTCACACCGTTATTCCCGTATGAGAAGCTGAACCTGTTCACCAATCCTGCTGATTATTCCACCCGCATCATGGATCTGTTCACTCCCATTGGTAAGGGCCAGCGGGGATTGATAGTAGCGCAACCGAAAACAGGTAAAACAATGTTGCTTAAAGCAGTGGCCAATGCTATTGCAGCTAACCATCCTGAATGTTACCTGATGGTAGTGCTGGTAGATGAACGTCCTGAAGAGGTGACTGATATGGAAAGAAGTGTAAGAGCAGAAGTAATTGCCTCTACGTTTGACGAACCTGCCGAAAAGCATGTGAAAGTGTCAACTATTGCCTTACAAAAAGCAAAACGTTTAGTAGAGTGCGGACATGATGTGGTGATATTGCTGGATTCTATTACCCGTTTAGCAAGAGCACATAATACCGTTGCTCCGTCCAGCGGTAAAGTATTGTCTGGTGGTGTGGAAGCAAATGCGATGCAAAAGCCAAAACAGTTTTTTGGAGCAGCCAGGAAGATCGAGCATGGTGGTTCTTTAACCATTATAGCAACAGCGCTGGTAGATACAGGAAGTAAAATGGATGAGGTGATCTTTGAAGAATTCAAAGGAACGGGTAATATGGAATTGCAGCTTGATCGCCGGTTGGCAAACAAACGTATTTACCCGGCTATTGATCTTGTTGCGTCTTCTACCCGTCGTGATGATTTATTGCTGGATAGAGATGTATTGCAAAGAATGAACCTGCTCCGTGTTTATCTTACTGATATGAATGCGGAAGAAGCGATGAGAGAATTGCAGAACAGAATGAAGGGAACCAAGAACAACGAAGAGTTTTTGGCCAGTATGAACAGATAAGGTGACGATTAGCCAATTTGAAAATCTGATAATGGCTGCTTTATAATGAGGCAGCCTTTTTTATTTTTGATAACGCAAATGGGAGCAGAAAAAATAAATATTGAACAATTCCTGGAACTGGCAAAAGATTATCCTGTATTAGATGTTCGTTCGCCGGGAGAATATAATCATGCTCATATTCCCGGCGCCTGTTCACTGCCTCTTTTTAGCGATGAAGAAAGAAAGGTTGTTGGCACCACTTACAAACAACAAAGCCGTGAAGCAGCAATAAAGATCGGGTTGGACTATTTCGGGCCGAAGATGAGAAAGATGGTGGAGGAAGTTCAGTCATTAGTCTTTAACCGGGAGTCGTTAGTCGGGATTGCCGGACTAAAGACTAACGACTCCCGACTTGTTCTTGTTCATTGCTGGCGGGGAGGTATGCGCAGTGCTGCTGTTTCCTGGTTACTGGATCTGTATGGCTTTAAAGTGTATACACTTATCGGCGGATATAAAAAGTATCGAAACTATGTACTCGACACTTTCAGGCTTCCGCTTCAATTCAATATGCTGGGCGGATATACCGGATCAGGAAAAACAGAACTCCTGAAAACGCTAAAAGAAAAGGGAGAATCTGTAATTGACCTGGAAGATATTGCCAAACACAAAGGTTCTGCTTTTGGTAATATCGGCATGCCCGAACAACCGACACAGGAGATGTTTGAGAATATCCTGGCACAAAGCCTGCAAGAAATCAGAAGGCAGAGGGCAGAAGCCGGAACGACCTCTTCAGACCCGACACTTCATACCTCCGGCATCTGGTTAGAAGATGAATCCCAGCGCATCGGTCATGTCAATATTCCAAATGACCTGTGGGCCAACATGCGAAGGTCCCCGGTCTATTTTCTTGACATCTCTTTTGAAGAAAGACTCAAACATATTGTGCAGGAATATGGTGGGCTGGACCAGGAAAGTGTGATCAGTGCGATTGAGCGGATCAGCCAGAAATTGGGTCATTTGAACGCAAAAACAGCCATTTTACTGCTAAAAGAGGGCAAAATCACCGAAAGTTTCGAGATTTTGCTGAAATACTACGATAAGTTTTATTTCCGGTCTTTGCACAATCGGGAGGGGTTGAATTCGTTATTACATACGGTAAATTGTATATCCACAACCTCTGAAAATGCCGATGAACTTCTCCGTCAAACCAAACAACTGGCCCAATAGTTTCTGGCTTACTATTCTCCTGCTCCTGACTCCTTTATTTTTCCATGCCCAGTCGCTGACGGGTTTATGGGTTGGCTCGTTACATAACGACAGCAGTACAGTAAGAAAAGACCAGTCTTTTGAAATTGCCCTGACTGAATATAAGGGCAAAGTGTACGGCTATTCCCGCAGTGAGTTTATTGTAAATGATACGCTGTATTACATCATGAAGAGAGTGAAAGGGACCATTGAGGGTGATATTTGTGAAGTAACAGATGATGAGATCATTTCTTACAATTTCCGTGGGAGGCTGGATAAAGGCATAAAAGTGACCAGCACTTTCAGAAGAAATAAAAATGACAGCACCTGGTACCTGGATGGCACCTGGAAAACCAATGCTAACAGAAAATATTATTCCGTCTCCGGCAAAGTGAAACTCGAAGAAGAAAAAGACCTGACGGCTTCCAAAATATTCCCTCACCTGGAAGAGTTGAAAAAAGCAGATGATGTAGCATTTTATAAAGAAAGAAAAGAAGGGGCGCCTGTTGTAAAAATCGCCAAACCGGAACGCATCTATACAGATCCGGCTGATAAAACAATACCATCAACCGATAACAAAGACATAGCTGCGGTGATTCGACAACCAGCTTTGCCAAAAACGGAATCTAAAATTGTTCCTGTACAAGGCGCTGGATCCGATGTAACAGACGGGAATAAAGAACAAGGAATAAAAAATACCGCAACGGCAGCAGATCCTTCTCGGGCACTGGTAAAACAGGAGCCGCAAAAAGCAAACCCCGTAAACGATATTAGCAATGAGGCAGTGAAAAACAACGGGCAGCAACCAACTGCAGTAAAACAACAGGCAATAAATACTAAAAAAGAGGAAGTTGCTGCAGTAAGCCAACCCAGCACCAATAAAACGGCGGCCAATACAAACCGGGATATCACTGCAGAGAGACCAAAACCGGGTATTGTCCAAAATAAAAATGAAAACAACAGGGTGAACAATCTCGGTAATCCTGTGGCTCAGGCACCACAAAAAGTTGCTGCCAATCAGACGACAGAAAAACAAACTGCTAATACAACCGCTGCGACTAACAAAGCTGCAGACAATAATAAAAAACCCGAAGCTATTGCCACAACAGCGCCGGCAGTTAATACCATTGCTGCTGAAAAGAAAGAAACAATAACAACACCCATAAATCCTGTTGCAAAAAAGCCTGCTGATGATGTAATAAAGAAATCAGCAGTTATTGAAGGCCGCAAATCTGAATTCTCGCAGGAAGTAAATTTTAAATCGGACAGCCTGGTACTTTCGCTGTACGATAATGGTGAGATAGACGGTGACACCGTTAGTGTATATATGAACGGTGAAGTTATCATGGCCAGCCAGGGATTGAAAAGCGCTGCCATCCGCAAAACAATTTACCTGCCGGAGGGAAGTGAAACCTTTACCCTCGTTATGTTTGCTGAAAGCCTCGGTAAGTATCCGCCCAATACAGGTTTACTCGTTATCCGTGATGGTAATGATGTGTACAATCTTCGTTTCAGCTCTGATTTTCAAAAAAGCTCCGGTATTGTTTTTCGCAGAAAAAACTAATTTAACAGGATGAAGCAACTGTTATGCTTATCCTTCCTGTTATTATTTTCATGGCTAAGTAACGGGCAAACGACACAAATAGATACTGTTTATTCCGGTAACGTCAAAGACAAGTTTGTCATCACTATCCGTAAACCGGCAGGGTTCAGCCTTTCCAGAAAATATCATCATGTGTATATGACCGACGGCTCCATCGGTATTGGCGATTATGTATTAGGCCGTAATAAATCATGGGCGGCCAGTATTCCTTCTGACTGCGTCATCATTGCAATCTCCCATATCGGCGACTGGCATGATAAGCGGCCCCGGGATTTTATTCCCTCCGATATCAGTAAGAATGTGGAAGAGAATTTTGGAAAAGCGGATAAATTTTATGGGTTCATGAAAAATGAACTGATCCCCCGTATCGAAAAAAATATGACGAATAAAAAGAGCCGGGCTTTTATCGGTCATTCTTTTGGCGGTTTGTTTTGCCTGTACACTTTGTTCAAAGAAGATAAATTGTTTGACCGGCATTTTGCCATCAGTCCTTCTATATGGGCAAACTATTATGAGCTGGTCAAAATCGAAGAGCAATTTTCAAAAACCAACAAATCATTAAAAGCCAGCGTAACACTCTATGTTGGCGGGCTGGAGTTTTTAAACAAAGTGCTGTATTCCACCCGCAGTTTTTATACTACAGTTACCAAAAGAAAATATGCAGGGCTGACTATCAAAAAGGATGAGATCGGCAATGCCAACCACTTCAGTATCCGCAAGCCGGCAATAGACAGAATATTTAAATCTTTAAGCGAATAGTAATTTACCAGATTATACTACTTTTTCAGAACAACTCATTTCTTCCGAGATTTG
>JAKQEA010000181.1 GCA_029558715.1 Bacteroidota bacterium
TAAACTATAGCGTTTTAATTCCCTGTTATTGGGGTCTACTGCTATATTCTCAGAAATATAATACAAGAACCTGTTATAGGGGTCATAAGCAAAAGAATTGACAAAGTCCCTTGCAGCATCGGTGAATAACTCCCTGGCAACAGCTGTTGTTGGATCTACATAATAACAACTATTATTATCGGGGGTAACTAAAAAGTAATCCACCTGATTCTGGGTAGGCCCCACAAAAGGTCTGTTATTGGCGCCCTGGTGCCAGTTTGTAGGAAATGTACCGCTAACACAGGCATTAATATCAGACAACCAGAAAACAGCATCAGTTCCAACTGTAGTAACTGTTATTGTGACAGAGTTTACCAACCCGGGCACAGTTACAGTAGCTGAGGCATTATTTGAATTATTTGCTACACCACCTGCTATTGCTGTTATTGTTCTGGCTGTTGGAATACCTCCTATGGCATGATTTGCACCTCCAACAATATTTACTGTTGTTGCTGCTCCCAAATTATCAGTTGCTGTTATAGTAAAGACTGCTGCTGCATCCACATCGTATAAAACAAAATTTGGACCTGAAACCGCTGTATTAAAAGTGATAGTAATTGATTGACCATTAGCACTTGGGTTATATTGCACATCTGCTCCTGTATAATTCGCAAGATTTCCTGTATGTGTTACATTCTCGGCACTTATGCCACTACCCGGATTTACCAGTGCAATATTGCTGGTTGCAATAGTTAACCAGGTTTTACCAATAGCAAACCGCTGACTTTGTTCCATGGCATTAGTAACATAATTCTGGTAAGGTCCTACTCCGCCGCTGTTCCAGTAGTAATCCAGGTTATCCCAATTCAACTGAGCTTGTGTATACCCACCAGGGCATTGTGCGGATGCTTTATCAGGAGGCAATAAAAAAATAATTGCAAAAGCAATAAGCAGAATGTAAAGCTTTTTCATGAGACGAATTTTGGATACTGGTTTTTTATAAGTCGGATTCTTAGGATTAGAAACAATAACTCTTACTCACTACTAACAAAACACTTAAACACACTTCTATTATTCCTCATGCTAAAGTGAGAGTATTTACTTAGAAACACAACGAATACACTAAATTTTCTTCTCAAAAAAAGTACTTGTACAAATTGAATTCGTAAATGACACATAAGGGAATCGGATTTTTACCATTATTCGTCTGAAAAAATTAATCATGGTCATGTAGTTTTAAAATGAGTTTGTTAATGTCTGAAGCAAGCTTGCAGTAACAACTTTACATATAACAGAACCCAAAAGAAAAGATTCTTGCCCTGATTAAACTGAATTCATAGCGCAATGTGTAGCTCCATTTTTCTTAGAGTTTCCTCTTACGATATTTACTGACAATAGCTAAGTAAATTTTGGACCAGTATAAAATCGGAATGAAAATATACTTAGTAAAACCGTGTTGATATACTATTGCGTATGTAGCGGCTGTAATGTTATTTTACTAATCCATCATCAGGAGAAACCAACGTTAATCCTTATTTATGAAATCAACTGTACGTTATCGTACTCTTATCGGTGTCATTTTTCCATGTATAATGGGATTATTATTTCCATTAGGCTCAGTTGCCCAAAACGATGCTTGTGGAAGTGCCCCGGTATTGACATCTGCGCCAGGATGTTTTAACACCGCAGGATCACTACCGGTTGCTGCTACCTATACAGCCATTCCTGCTCTCGGATGTGGCGCAGCTAACGACGATGTATGGTACACTTTTATCGCCAACTCATCTAATCCAACCATAACACTTAGCAGTAATACGGTTTCCAACGTCCGTTTACAGATATTCTCTGGCAGTTGCGGATCACTTACTTCTGTTGCATGCGGCACTACTTCGATTGCTGCTTCAGGTCTTACACCAGGTACCAGCTATTTCATACGGATATACTCAACCAGTAATGCAAGCGGTACCTTCAATATTTGTATCACTGACCCTCACAATCTCTGTGGAAACGCAGTAACATTGACATCAGGCACAAGTTGTACCAACATTCCGGGTAATATGTATGGAGCTACTCTTACTGCCACCACCATAAGTGCCCCCAATTGCGCAACCGGTGTAACTTTTGATATTTGGTACAGGTTTGTAGCCCAAACGACTAATCCAACTATTACACTGAGCAGCATCGGTGTCAACTTTACAAACCCCGGTATACAATTACTTTCGAATAACTGTGGTGGCACATTCACATCATTTTACTGTGGCACTACTTCTATTGCAGCAGACTTTTTAACTCCGGGTACAACTTATTTTATCCGGGTATATTCTACCAGTGCTTCAGGCCCTGTTTCACCAGTCGGTGCAGGCTTTACTATTTGCATAACCGACCCTGTTTCACCGCCACCTTTTAATGATGAATGTGCTAATGCTATTAATCTACCAATATGGAATACCTGTAATAATATTGGAGGTAATATGGCAGGGGCCACAGCATCATCTACCCCTCTTAGTGGTTTATGCACCGGGCCTTTGGCTTATGATGTATGGTATAAGTTCAATGCAATTAATACTACAGCTACCATCACTTTAAGTAGTTTTGGCACAAACTTTCTCGCCACCCGTGGCGTTGAAATATTTTCCGGCAATTGTGGTTCACTTACCTCCATCGCCTGTGGTGCCACTACAGCCACTGCTACCGGACTTACGGCAGGGACTACCTATTATGTCAGAGTATACTCTACCACCACACCACTTCCAAATGGTAATGCAAGATTCAATATTTGTGCAACTACTACCAATGCACCAGTCCGATTTGGAAATAGTTATGTAAATATTTCAAAGAAAACAACCGGCGGTGTGGTTGAAACAGGCGACACCCTTGAAATAAGGATGACAGTCAATCATACATCCGGAACAATGTATGGATTACGATATGTGGATAATATACCAACTAATACCAGCATGCTTGCAGGTACTGGTGATTCTATCCGGGTAATTACCAATGAAGGTTTAACCTTCAGAAAATATACTTTAGCTGCAAGTGATGATGCAGCTACTTACCTTGCATCTCCCCCTGCTGGGCAATACAATATTCGGATAAATCTCGGCTTTGGTTCTTCTTCGACGGGAACCCCTGCAAATAATACTGATACTGAATCTGCTTCTGCAACAGGCACAATGGTAGCTGGCTCAGACAGGCCCCGTGGTGGTGGAGGAATGTTATTCGCCACCGCATTCCGGGTAGTTGTTACCGGCAGTCCGGGAGACACTATTAATCTTAATGCAGGTAAGTTCATTTACCAAACCTCGTTCGGAGGTTCTGATATAACACTTACTGCTAATCCGTTTAAAATATTGATCAGTGACCCATTAACTCTTTGCAATAATAGTATTGGTGTAAATAATGCTGCCGAATTTGGAGGAACTTTCGGAACAGGTACAGCCACTGACAGAACCACTGACCTCACAGCGCCAATTTACGGTTATACATTTATAAGCGATGTAAACGCTTATACACAGGTAGGTGATGGAAGATATGCAATTGTAAAAAACATGAGTCTTCGTAACCGAACCAACAGAAATGCCAACAGGATACCCAACTGCGGTACGCTAGCTTTTGATGATCCTCTCAATTGTAATAACAGAATGTTTAACGGACATTGGTATATAGATGGTGACCATACAGGAACCAATGATGCTGTTGGTAATGCCCCACCGGCTGCAGCAACCAATGCCGGGTACATGCTTATGGTAAATGCTGATTATGTTGCCTCGGAAGTATACCGCCAAAGTATTACCAACCTTTGCCCTAATACTTATTACGAGTTCTCAGCCTGGGTAAGAAATATCTGTCGTACCTGCGGAGCCGATTCTACAGGTGCTCAATTTGCAGGAACACCTACTGCACCAGCCAATGGATACCCGGGTGTATATCCTAATCTGACCTTCTCACTCAGCGACGTTGATTTTTACAGTACCGGGGAGATAGATACACTTGGCTGGTTGAAAAAAGGTTTCGTTTTCAGAACAGGCCCTTCACAAACAACTGCCACATTCTCTATCCGTAACAATTCACAGGGAGGTGGGGGAAATGACTGGGTTCTCGATGATATTGCTGTGGCTACCTGTCTGCCTAATATGATGTATTCGCCGTCAAACAACCCATTGATATGTGAAAATAATACGATAACAATATACGATACCATCAGTTCATATTTCGATAATTACACTTTCTACAAATGGCAAAGGAGTACCGATGGTGGTACTAACTGGGTTGATATTGCAGGAGCTACCGGCACAGGAACACCTGTATGGAATGGTTCTGCTTATGTGTATGTTACTTCTTATACCATACCTCCTGCATTCACCACTGCAGGAAACGATGGCGACCTGTACAGAGTAGTAGTAGGTACTACATTGCCTAATATCTCAGACATTAACTGCCAGTTTTCCGATCCGGTAAGTATAACACTGAATGTACTGACTGATTGCGGACCAGTGCTTACAACTGATTTGCTTTCAGTAGCCGGTCGCTTAACGAACAACAGAGCCACTATTAGCTGGGTAACTTCAAAAGAAGATCAGCCCGTTTACTTCATCATTGAAAAAAGTGAAGATGGAAGGGATTTTACCCAGATTGGTGCAGTGAACGGATATAATAATTCCTCTGCTCATAATAATACCTACCATTACACAGACCCTGCCATTATTTCCGGCAAAGTGTATTACAGGGTTGTGGTTGTAAGTAATCAGACAGCAAAGAAATACTCCCGCATAATACCGCTGGCTACAGGCAATGGTAGCTTCTCTTTTGAATCGGTACTCAACCCTTTCCTAAACGAAATGCAATATGAGGTAAGCTCCCCTGTCAATGGCTTTATGAAAGTTGAATTGATTGATGCCTATGGAAGAATAGTACGGGCAGAAACTCAGCAGATCTATGCAGGCATTAACTCATTAAATATCTATAATACTGATAAACTATCTGCCGGTGCTTACCTGCTGAGAGCTTCGTTAAATGGTAAGATGATCATCCGGAGAGTAGTAAAGAAATAAAGTCAATTCCTTGTAAAGCACCCCTGGCTTAAATTGGATTTTTGGCGATATCCGGCGCTGGCGTTGATTTATCTGTTACTGAAACGATTTTCATACTTTTACCCGGAAAATAAGCTACATGAGTGCAAGTATAAAACCAGTAATAGGCATATCCTGCGGAGATCTTAACGGCATAGGTATAGAACTGATCATTAAAACCTTTT
>JAKQEA010000182.1 GCA_029558715.1 Bacteroidota bacterium
AAAACCTGATCTGTCAGAAGCTGTATTACCCAATGGATTCTCTATTGTTCCTGCCAATAACGGCGGATTGATTACCGGTGGCGGAAATAATACAGGTGCAGGCAACGGTAATGAACCCGGATGTGATCCCGGTGCCGCAAGTGGTTTGAATTCACAGCTGGTAGTTGACCTGGTTGTACCCTCAAATGTGTTGCTGAAACGCCCCATAGTTATACTGATCAATTACAGTAACCCGACCAATTTTGATATACCGGCACAATCCAGGATTCTATATAGCGAAGCGGGACTAAAGATGGCATTTACCAAGGAGGGTGTGCCAACAGGAACAACATCATTATACTTAGAATTGATTGAACCGGGCGGGCCACCGGGCATCATTCGTGCCGGAGGCAGCGGAACAATAATTGTACATAGCAGGGCGGCAGATCATATACCGGATCCTAACCCTGTGACCTGGAAGCTGAAATAAAAAGATTGAAAAAAAACAATATGTATTTCTTTTCAAAAAATATCTTAAGTAGTATCAGGCGGTCAGGAGCAAAATGGTTGTTGTTTTTACTAATAACAGCCTCAACTGTAACTACTCATGCTCAAAACCTGAATAACCCCAACAAGAGGGGGCCGTTGGGTACACAGGTAAATACATTAAGCGGTAATTTATACATACCCAGGACAGATATTTATATACCTGCAAGAGCATTTGATCTGGACATCAGTTTTTATTACAACAGCTATTTATTTACTGAAGAGTATGGCTATGGAAAAGGATGGACATTTGCATACAACATAAAGTACAGCCATGATACTACACCAGGCACAAGGTTGATTTTATGGGGTGATGGAAGGGAAGATAAATATGATTCATTACCCGGGGGGACATACAAATCACCAAGAGGATTTTTTAATACACTTACACAGTATCAGCCGGGTAAGTATGTATTGACAGAATTGGATGGCATGAAATATTTCTTTGATAATGCGGTACATAAGCGGATTACCAGGATGGAAGAACCCAATGGAAACTTCATCAACTTTACTTACACCGATAGTTTGCTTACTGCAATGACCAATACAGCGGGACAGAGTATCACATTCAGCTATAATCCGCAGGGCCGTTTGGCCTCGGTAACAGATGCCATAGCCGCACCTTCAAGAACCTATACTTATACCTACGATGTGGCAGGTAATTTAAAAGAAGTAAAAGACCCGCTGAACGGTAAATATCAATATACCTACCTGGTAAATGGCCCGATGAAATCCCTTGCAGATAAGAATAACAATAAGATTGATATCATTTATTATCCGGACCTGAGCATCAGCGAACTGGTGGGCTGTAACAAACGGCTGAGTTTTTCGTATGATACCGCTGACCAAAAAACGGTAGTAACCGACCATTTAACAACCGGCAACCAGGTAACCACATATAAATATCAAACAGTGGATAATCTTTCCTGGATCACTTCTATGTCCGGCAATTGCTGCGGGTTCAATATAAGTTATGAATATGATGACCAGGGCAACCCGACAAAAATGACGGATGCCAATGGACAGGTATATACTTATACATATGACAGCAGCGGTAATATGCTCACTGCTACGGACCCGCTGAACCAGGTCAGCATTTATACATATACCACCGACTTTAAAAAAATAAACAGTTTCAAAGACCCCAAAGGGAATATATATACAATGGCTTATGACAGTGACGGCAATATGACACAGTTGACCACACCGGGAAATAATATTTATACGGCTACTTACAATGCCAACGGCGATATCATCAGTAGTGCGGACCCCAAAGGAAATGTATTTACATACAATTACGATGCATATGGCAATCCAACGAACGTAACAGGCCCCAATGGTTATTCTGCTACACTCTCCTTTGATGCAAGGGGCCGGTTGTTGTCTTTTACAGATGCAAGGGGCAATAATTCCATTGCTGAGTATGATATATTAGACCGGCTGAAAAAAATTACCGACCCGATCAACAATTTTGCATTACTGAATTATGATGCACAAGGCAACATCACTTCCTATATCAACAAGAATAATGAGACCAGCACAATAAACTATGATGCCAGCAACAGGATTGTGAAAGTAACCGGGCCAACCGGCAACCAGGCCAACTTTACCTGGGATGGTATGGATAACCTGACCAGTGTAAAAAATGCGCTGGGCCATGAAACAAAAATGAGTTATGATACCCGCAACAGGTTGAAGGGCGCCAAAGACCCAGAGAACAATAGTGCAGTTTATAATTATGATGGTAATGGAAATGTTACCAGTATAAGTTTGCCCAACGGACGGTTCATTAACTTCAGTTACGACCAGCTTAACCGGGTAACATCCATCAGTGATGCCACAGGCACTATTGGTACCTATACGTATGATAAGAACAATAATATAACCAGCTACACCAATGGAACCGGCGCCATCATATCAGCCAGTTATGATAGTCTTAACCGGATAAAACAAGTAACCGACCCATTAGGGAATAGCTCATCTTATACCTATGATAAAAATAACAACATCACTTCTGTTACAGACAGGGAAGGCCGCACAAGGCATTATACTTACGACAGCCTTGACCGGGTAAGGACCTATACGGACAATAATGGTTTTGTAATAACAGTGGGATACGATGCAGAAAGCAATATCACATCGTTAAAAGATCAAAACAATAATACCACCACTTATACATATGATAGCCTGAACCGCAGAAAAACCATGACCTATCCGGATGGAAAATACATGCAATACAGCTATGACAAGGAAAATAATGTAACAAGCATACGACTTACAGATGCCAGTATTATGACTTACCAGTATGATACACTGAACCGGGTGGCCAGCCGCACCTTGCCCGACGGGGAGGTGTTCAGTTATACCTACGACAAACTGAACCGGGTACTTACAGCTACCAATAACAGCGGCACTGTAATTTTTGCTTATGACAACCTGAACCGGGTAACGGCCGAAACTTTTGACGGCAGAACGACAAGGTATAATTACAGCATAGCTGGAAGAACACAAACCACTATTTATCCTGACAGCACTACGGTGATAAAAGAGTTTGATACAAGAAACAGGCTGACCAAAATTTTAAAAGACAGCGTAACGGTAGCGGAATATGCTTACAACAATGCCAACCAACTTACCAATAAAAGCTTTGCCAACGGTGTAACCAGCAGTATGCAGTATGATTTTGCTAACCGCTTAAGTTCCATTACTACCGGAACGATGCAGAACACTACATTTACCTATGATAAGGAAATGAATAAGACGGCTATCAACCGGCTGAACAACCCATCCTTATCCGAACAATTTACTTATGATAATGGTTACCGGCTTACCAATTATAAAAGGGGACCAGCAGGCAGCCCGGTTATACAAAACACATATACTTACGATGCCGTGGGCAATCGTACAGCAGCTAACCTGAATGGAGCCGCCACCACATACAGCATCAACAACCTGAACCAGCTAACAGGAGTAAATGCTACCAGCTTCACTTTTGACGACCGGGGCAATATCACTTTTGACGGAACATTTTACAAAACCTACGATGCGGAGAACCGCTTAACAAGAGACTCAGCTTCTCCTGCAAGTGTAATAACATACGGCTATGATGCATTAAACAGGCGAATCACCAAAACCATCAATGGCAGCACATTAAAATATACATACAGCGGCGCCGCACAGATAGAAGAAAGAGACGGAAATAACAATCTGCTTAACAGAACAGTGTTTACTGGTTTTTTATCACCTGTAATGAATGAAAACAGCAGCAATAGTTACTATTATCACCAGAATGAGTTGAACTCAGTAGAAGCCATCAGCAACAGCAGCGGGAGATTAATAGAGAGTTACCGGTATGATGTGTATGGAAAACTTTCAAGATATGATAGTTCAAATAATCTACTATCTTCTTCCATAGCAGGTAACCGTTTTGGGTTTATGGGACAGGAGTATGACAGTGCATCGGGGAGTTATCGTTTTTTCTTCCGGAATTATTCGCCGGAAACAGGTGTGTTTAATCAACGGGACTTAATTGAGTATAAAGATGGAATGAATCTGTACCAGTATGTTGGAAATAATCCGGCAAATGGTGTAGATGTATGGGGGCTGAAATGTGAAGAAGAGTCTCAAACAACTGATGCGTTTAGCTTGACTATCTCAATAGGAGGTGCTTTAACACATGATAAACTTAAATCAATATATAGGGAAGGAGTTCTTGAGGCAGGGGATGAAATAATCAAGGAAGCAAGAATAATGAAGAAGGCAAGATTTGATCCTAAATCACTACGAAATATATCAGCTTCTGACGGACCTAAGGCCTACAAAACATTAACAACCCCCACGGAAACTATTCAAACAGTTGCAAAACAAGAAGCAGGTTTTGTTAAGGGTCTAAAATTTGCAGGTAACGCTATTGGAGGTATTGATGTTGCTATCAAAGCAGAAAAATTAGCAGAAACTTTTGTTGATGGGCAGTCTCATGAGTTAGGTGATGTACAAACTCAGGCAGTTGGTGATTTGGTAATGAGTATTGGTGGGTTTACACCTGTCGGGGCGACTATCAATCTGGCAGATTTGGGTTTAACATTAGCCACCGGCAAAGGTATTAACGCAAACGCTGCGGATTTAGGTCAGTATTTGGGAGAAAAAACTGTAACCAGTAGTACAGAAATTGAAAATGCAGCATGGGATTATGCATCGACGCAGGAAAAGGGTGGTGACTGGCTTAAGGCACGGCTTCGTATGGAAGAAAGACAAAGAAGATGGAGAGAGCAAAGAGATTGTGGAGAAGGTGGTTCTAATCGTAAAGGTCGCTGGGTATATGATCCTGCATCAAAAACCTGGCATCGCTCCCCCTTCGACCCCAACCTCATCACCGGCCCGGATGGCCAGCCTGATAAAGCATGGGTAAGTGTAAAAGACAGAATGCCTTATACTATCCAGTTTGAAAATGATTCTAACGCAACTGCAAGGGCAAGATATATTAAGATAACAACGCCGATAGAACCCAAACAAGACCCGACAACCTTAGAGTTAGGTAGTGTGGGTTTCAATAACCAGTCATTTGAAATACCAATTGGCACATCCTCTTATTATCAGCGCCTCGATGCAAGGGATTCAACTGGTGTGTATGTAGACCTTACCGCAGGGTATGATGTATTTAATAATCAAATTTTCTGGGAATTCCAGGCCATAGACCCCGTTACATTATTACCACCGGAAGACCCGCTGGCAGGCTTCCTGTTTCTGCAGGATAGCACTCAACCGGCCTATGGTAATGGTTTTGTCAACTTCAGCATCAAGCCCCGTGCAGACGCACAGACACTGGACACCATCGGCGCAAGAGCCTTTATTGTGTTTGATGAAAATGAAGTGATACCTACCAATATCCATACGAATACGATTGATGCGTTGCCACCGGTCAGCCAGTTAAATACGATAACGGGTACCGGTACTAACCCTATAACGCTT
>JAKQEA010000195.1 GCA_029558715.1 Bacteroidota bacterium
TGGGACTCTTATGCACATGAAGGAGGGAACATTTACACCCAGGCGGGAAAGAGAGGTTTACGTTAATCCTTTGGCAAATATTTTTTCTGTGTCAGTGCGAAAAAATGATACCGTCACTATGTTTATCAGGGTTTACAACCCCGAACAGGATGAACTGGATATATCCTTTGAATTCCGGCCTTCGGTATCAGGAATTCCATCGGACAAAGGGGGTTTTGCAATATCTATAACCTTCTTAATGGGTGTTATGGCCATGCTGGGTTTACTCTGTATATTTTTCTTTTTTGCCAGCCATGACTATGCCAATTTCATATTTGGTTGTTTTTGTTTTTTCCTGATGTTTCAATACAGCCTCCTGCACAATGAAGCCCTGTTTATACGCTGGCTGATCCCCCAAAAACCCTGGCTTGCTTCCTATTTCTGGAATGTATTTACAAGCGGCCTCCTGGTTTTATTTGTCTTATTCGGGAGATACTTTGTTGATCTGCGCCACAAATCCCGTTCGTGGGATAACATTATGAAGGGTTATGCAATAGGGTTAACGGTATTCCTGTTATTCGAATTATTGAATACGGCTTTAAAATGGCAGGTAGATATTTCAAGACCGTTTTTTAGAATTTCAATTATTGCCATCATCGTTATTGCTATCCGGATAGGCTTTTTCCCGGGATATGCTTCAAAAATATATATGCTGGGAGCTGTCAGCCTTTTGCTTTCCAGCGTACTGGGATTACTTTATAATGCCGGTTATTTTCGTCTTTTTAACCCCTGGCCGGTAGGTCAGATAGGATTAATGCTGATCTATACCTTTGGGCTTGCATATAAACTTAAGGAAAACGAACGTATAAAGGCCAGGCAGGAACGAAAACTTGAGGATGCCAGAATTATAGAATCGGCATATACTGAACTCAAGGCCACACAGGCACAGCTTATCCAATCAGAAAAAATGGCTTCACTCGGAGAACTCACGGCCGGCATTGCCCATGAAATACAGAATCCGCTGAACTTCGTTAATAATTTCTCGGAAGTAAACAAAGAGTTGATAAGTGAATTAGTTGATGAGGTTGACAAGGGAAATACTGAAGAAGTAAAACTAATTGCCGCAGATATTAAGGATAATTCTGATAAAATAAATCACCACGGCAAAAGAGCTGATGCGATAGTAAAAGGAATGCTGCAACACTCACGCAGCAGCAGCGGGCAAAAAGAGCCAACAGACATCAATGCATTGTGTGATGAATATTTACGATTAAGTTATCATGGCTTAAGAGCAAAGGACAAATCGTTTAATGCAAAGTTTGAAACTGATTTTGATAATAGCATTGGTAGCATCAATATCGTTCCGCAGGATATTGGAAGAGTTGTTTTGAATTTAATCAACAATGCGTTTTATGCAGCCTCCCTGCCCTCCAAGGGAGGGTTCTTGGACTCCGATTGCAATGAGACTCCGACGGTCTGGCTGAGTACAAAAAAAGAAAGGAATAAGGTTTTGATTAGTGTAAAAGATAATGGACCGGGTATTCCTAAAAATATCTTAGATAAAATATTTCAACCTTTCTTTACTACAAAACCAACGGGACAAGGAACAGGATTGGGTTTGAGTTTGAGTTATGATATTGTAAAAGCACATGGCGGGGAGTTGAAGGTGGAGAGTAAAGATGGAGTAGGAAGTGAGTTTATTATTTTATTACCGGCAATTTGAAATACACTAAAGTTTGAAAAATGAGAAAGAGATTATTACTGATTCTTACAGCCTTCATTTTTTCTTCGTCTTTTCTTGCAGCACAGGAAATACGAGATCATTTTTTTCTAACGGATAGTATGCTGA
Organism: Bacteroidota bacterium; assembly: GCA_029558715.1. Taxonomy (GTDB): domain Bacteria; phylum Bacteroidota; class Bacteroidia; order Chitinophagales; family Chitinophagaceae; genus JJ008. The sequence goes on from JAKQEA010000195.1 coordinate 1,829, forward strand.
GAAACCTGTCGTGGTTCAATAACAAATATTTGGAAATAACAGGCAACTGGAAGTACCATGCAGGCGACCCAAAAGAAGCACTGGCCGAATGGACAAAACCTGGTTTTGATGACAAGGCATGGGAGACTGTAAAAACTACACTGCATGTGGACAGTTTGCCAAAAAGCGGATGGAATGGCATTGGATGGTTCAGGCTTCATTTGGTGATTGATTCGGGGTTACTCAACAAACCACTTGCCTTGAATGTGATTCACTCAGGTGCATCAGAAATTTACCTGGATGGGAAATTATTTGCCCGGTTTGGGAGAGTGGGAACTACAGGAAGTGAAGAAATTGGTTTCAATGCAACGACCCTTGTTCCACATCTTGTAATTTTTAATCAGCCTCAACATGTAATTGCGATACGCTATTCAGGGTTTAATGTATTGCAAAACAAACCTCCTACTATAAATGAGCTGGGTTTTAAAATGGTTGTTGGTGACCCGGCTGAAGTGAATAAATCAGTGCTGAGCCATGGGATTTTTTTCAGGCCATTGGAAGCATTAGCAATAGCGATACCCTTTACATTTGCATTGATACATTTTATACTGTTTCTTTTTTACCGCCGCGAAAAAAGCAATCTTTATTTTGCGCTGTTTGCATTCACTTTAGCCATTTGGGGGATACTGGAACATGAGGCTGTGAGTAACAGCAATGCTGCACTTTCCCTGCAATTAAAGAGACTTTGGCTGCCTTACCTGGCATTAATGCCGGTTATGGGCTTGCGTTTTCTTTATTCCCTTTTTTATAAAAAAATTCCAAAATCATTCTGGTTTTTCCTTTTTGCCTCACTGGGCATCGCTGTTTGGTCATGGTTTTCCTTGACAGGTATATTGTCGTTGATTCTATTTATTCTGTCATTGGCAGAAATGATCAGGCTTGTAATAGTTGCAATGCGAAAAAAAACACCGGGCGCCTGGATCATTGGCGTCGGCTTTGCCGCATTTTGTATCAGTTGGGTATTAATACTTGTTTTGCTTATTACAAATAATTTTTCGCTTACCCTGTGGTATATACTCATTTACCTAACAGGAATACTTCCGATATTACTTTCCATGTCGGTGTATCTTTCACAAAGAGTAGCTTTCACATATAAAAACTTGGAATCAGAAATTAAGAATTCGCTTGAACTCCGTTTGGAAAATGCCCGTAATGAAACGGAATTGAAAAAAGCTTCTGAACTAAAAGCAGCTTACGAGGCATTAGAAGTGGCACATAGCAATTTGAAAGCGACCCAATCACAACTCATCCAATCCGAAAAAATGGCAAGCCTTGGAGAGCTTACCGCCGGCATTGCACATGAAATACAAAATCCGTTGAACTTCGTCAATAATTTCTCAGAAGTTAATACCGAGTTGATAGAAGAAATGAAAGAAGAGCTAAAAGCAGGTAAAACAGCAGATGCCATCAGCCTGGCAGATGATATTAAAGCAAACAATGAAAAAATTGCTTTT
>JAKQEA010000198.1 GCA_029558715.1 Bacteroidota bacterium
AAGCGATACATTGATGGCAAAGATCCTTGTTGTAGATGATGAAGCAGATCTCGAAACGCTGATCCGTCAAAAGTTCAGGCAGAAGATTAGGGAGCAGCAATACGAGTTTGTGTTTGCTATCAACGGTGTAAAAGCATTGGAACAGCTGGAGCAGCACCATGATGTGGATGTGGTACTCAGCGATATCAATATGCCGGAGATGGATGGACTTACCCTGCTCACCAAACTCAATGAGCAAAACGGGTTATTAAAATCTGTTATTGTTTCCGCTTATGGCGATATGGAAAATATCCGCACTGCAATGAACCGGGGTGCTTTTGACTTTATTACCAAACCGGTGAATTTTGAAGACCTCGAACTAACGATGGAAAAAACCATCCGCCATGTAAAGCAAATGCGGGATACGATGAAGGCTATCAAAGAAAATAATATTCTTCGTATGTATGTGGATGAAACGGTGCTGAATTTTATGGGCGGCCGGGAATTTGAGAATTCATTACTGGAAAATGAAACAATTGAAGCTACTGTTGCCTTTATTGACATCTGCGGGTTTACAACGATCAGCGAAAATGAAACCCCTGATACGGTAGTCAGGTTGCTGAATGATTATTTTGATGTGATGGTAAAGGAGATCATTACCCAGAATGGGTTTATAGATAAATTCATTGGTGATTGTGTCATGGCGGTTTTCAAAGGAGAGTTCCACCTGGACAGAGCTATTGACGCCTGCCTGGCCATCCGCAATACCATCGCAAGCCTGCCTTCCACAGGAGATTTTTCTCCTAAGGTCACTATTGGAATCAACAGCGGTGAAATGATATCCGGCAATATTGGCTCCGCTACATTAAAGCGGCTTGATTATACCGTTATCGGTGATACAGTGAATACCGCCCAGCGACTGCAAAGTGCGGCCGCTCCCGGCCAGGTGGTCATTGCTGAAAACTGTTATGAGAAAATAAAACAGTCATTCCGCTGTAATAAGGTAGGTGAAGTGAGCCTGAAAAATAAAGCGACCCCGGTAACTATTTACGAAGTACTTGATTAATCCTTTGTCAAATTAACTTTCATGCAGTACCAGCAAGTATATGATTTCCTGATGCCTAAACTGGAGAACGAACTATCCGCACAGTTGGAATACCATAACGCTGCACATACAAAAACTGTTATCGCTGCAGCCGAACATCTTGCAAACGGGGAAGGGATAAAGGGAGATGAGCTGATAATCCTGAAAACGGCGGCATTATTTCATGATGCCGGTTTTTTGCAACAGGCTGACGGGCATGAGGAAATATCCTGTATCTGGGCAAGAGAGTATTTGCCAAAGTATGGCTATGCCGACATTCATATTGAGGAGATATGCCGCATTATTATGGCGACCCGGTTACCACAAACACCGGTTGATCACCTCGGAGAGATACTCTGTGATGCTGATTTGTTTTATATCGGTAAGGAAGGATATACTGCTAATGCAGAACGATTGTTCAAAGAATTTAAGAACAGGGGAATTGTAAAAACAAATGCTGAGTGGCAGCTGATGCAGATGGAGTTTTTATCCGGGCATCGGTTTTTTACAAGATCAGCGGTAGCTGAACTGGAAGGATCAAAACAGGAACTGCTAAAAGAACTCAACTCAGATATTGAAGCCAGCCTTACATCTCACCATGAAAATAAACCAATGCGGCTGTTGCAGGACCTGCTGCTGACTGTTATTGGGGTAACGATTGCCGGTATTGCACTGAAATTATTTTTAGTTCCCAATCATTTTTTTGATGGGGGTATTACCGGTATCTCACTGCTGGTGCATGAGGTGTACCATTTTAATCTTGGCCTGGTGATCTTACTGCTGAATCTGCCACTAATAGCTATAAGTTACTTTAGTATCGGTAAACGGTTTGCTTTGCGTACACTGCTCAGTGTGGTCTTACTGGGAGTTGCATTGTTACTGATACCTGATAAAGCAATGACACCGGACAAATTACTGATCTCTATTTTTGGAGGCGCTTTTTTGGGTATTGGTATTGGGCTTATCATGCGGACAGGCGCTGCGCTGGATGGTATTGAGGTGCTGGCAGTGTATACCTTAAAGAGAACTTCTTTTACCATTTCTGAGATAATACTTGGTATTAATATCGTCATCTTTACGATTGCTGGTTTTCGCTTTGGTATTGAAACGGCATTGTATTCAATTCTTACTTACTTTACTGCCACCCGCTGTATTGACTATGTGGTGGAAGGATTACAGGCCTATACAGGTGTTACCATTGTATCCGGTAAAAGTGAGGCCATCAAATATCAATTAGTGAATAAACTGGGCCGGGGCATTACCGTTTACAAAGGAGAAAGAGGTTTTCTGCCCGGCAAGTTTGAGGTAAGCACTGAGTGTGATATCATCTTCACCGTTATTACCCGGCTGGAACTTCGCAAATTGAAAAACCTTGTGTACGATGTAGATCCTAAGGCATTTGTTTTTGCCAATACTATCAAGGAAGCATCAGGTGGTATCATTAAAAGAAGGCATGCGCATTAGGGCAGGGGAACCAGGTATTGGGGGTTGGTTAACCAGGGTTTATAGCCGGAATTGCCCTGCTTAAAAACTTTCAGTAACTTATTTACAGATATTTTAAAATTAAGGAACTAATTCCTAAATCCACCAGTTCCTTTCTCAAAGACCCAGCACATCTTTCAGCTTTCCATAACCACTCCTGCTGACAGGCACTTTAGCACCAGACCTGAGTACAGCTACATGATTGTCTTTTTCATAGGGATCAATCCTTGTTATCTGCTGCACATTTACAATATATGAACGATGTGAACGGACAAAAAGATGCATATCGAGTGATTGCTCAAAATGGGCCATCGTTTTATTTTTCAGAAAATATCCTTCCTGGGTATGGATCTTTACATAATCATCCGCCGCTTCGAGAAAGAAAACATCATGTACAGAAATGATCTTGATCTTGCTGCCATTGCGTACTACAATACGTTGTCTTTGTGAAGGTGATAAGGCGGCTGATTCGATCAGTTCCTGTGTGGCTTTTTCAGTAACAGCCGTTTTCTGTTCATTCCATTTTGCCAATGCTTTGTCAAACCGGTCCTGGTTAAATGGTTTCAACAGGTAATCTACAGCATGCGCCTCAAAGGCTTTGATAGCAAACTCATCAAATGCTGTTGTGAAAATAACTGCAGGAGGTTGTTCGATCAGTTCCAGCATTTCAAAACCAGTGATCTTCGGCATTTGTATGTCCAGGAAAATAAGATCCGGCTGGTGTTGCTGGATGGCTTTTACGCCTTCAAATCCATCACCACATTCCTGTATCACTTCCAGGTGAGGGTGTTTTTGCAAGTATTCTTTTACTACACTCCTGGCCAGTGGCTCATCATCGATGATAACTATTTTATTCATAGTAATGCGTTTATAATTTTTGCGGAATTCTTACAATGGTTATAAAGATATTCTCTTTTGCTTCAGTTGTTACCAGGTCGTTCCGGGCAAACAGCAGGTACAGTCTCCGTTGTACTGATTTTAATCCAAAACCTGTGCCCTGCCTGGGGGAAGAAGTTTCGGGATCGAAAGGATTCAGTACTTTGATCACCAGGTTATTTTCAACTTTAGCAGCATATATTTTTATTATTGTCTCCCCGATTGTATCATAGAGTCCAAACTTGATGGCATTTTCTACAATTGGTTGCAGTAATAACGCCGGCAGTTTCAGTGCAGTGGTGGCTTCATCAATTTCTATTTCGGTAGCAAGGCGGTTGCCAAACCTGACTTTTTCAATATCAAGATATAATTGGAGGTATTGCAGTTCTTCCTGCAATGTCACCCATTGCGTTTCTTCTTTCTTGATGGTTCCTCTTAAAAAATCTGATAACTGCTGCACCATTTTTCTTGCTTCTGCCGGGCGGCTTCCTATCAGCGCATTGATGGAATTTAAACTATTGAACAGAAAATGTGGTTGTAACTGCTGGCGAAGCTTGAACAGTTCTGCATCCCTGGCCATTTTTTCTGCATCTTTTTTTCTTTCTTCCTGCTCCTTTTGTTCTAACTGGCTATACCATAATATACTTACCATAGTGATAAAACCCAGTAACAGGAATGCCATGCTAAAACGAATGGATAAGGAGTTGCGAAGCAATTCTGTGTAGCCGGCCTGGTACCCGAGAAACAATTTTAATAACCATTTGGAAAGCAGGAGCCATACAATAGTGAGTAATAAGCATAACGCAAAAACATTGATGTACTGCTGGCCACGGGGAAGATAGTAGCGCAGCACCGTCATTACCAAAAGGCAGGCTAGCAAAAAAAGTACATTACTGATTAATGAGTCATAGATAGCTACATCCCACGGCAATGCATAGAAATGTAATAGCATAGCATGATCAGCCATAATGATCAGCCATGAAGCAATGAAAATGATCCTGAATTTTATGATAGATAATGGTGAGTTTGCCATTGCATTAAGCCAGGTTCAGCATTTCAAGGGTATTGCCAAATCGTATCTGCTCTGCTTTTTTATGGATGATGTGCATATAGCTATCCGCATTTTCTCTTTCTTCTATCCTGCTGTATACTTCGGCGCCATCGATCAGTTCATTCAGCTGGTACAATTCACTAACACTGATAAACTGCCACTGCACCAGTTGCAACTGGCTGTTAAAAAACATTTCTTCTTCTTTCATTCCCATTAGCTGTGATTTGTGAAAAGCTTCTTCCTTGCTGGTAGCAGTTACCAGCCGGAGCTGTTCATCAAACTGGGCGGTATGGTTTCCATCGCCACATATAATGCGAAAGACCATTTTTGTAAGATACCAGTTCATAGATTGGTTATTGGTTAATTAGTTGATTGGGTTTACCGGGGCAACGTATATGATTGCTAAAAGCTTTTAATTTCTATTCCTCCGAATATTACAGTTCCCTTCAGCAATAATATTTTGTCGGTATTCTCCGGCAGCGCTGTTACTGTTCGTTTATCCTCCAGTCCTCCAAAAATGGTAACGGCTTCTGATTTTACTTCCCAGTTAGAAGGAACGATCAGCTTGGTACCGCCAAAAATGGTAGTGATCTCAATCGGTACTTTTCCTTTTATATCAGCCTGTGTCAGATTTAATTCAGTACCACCGAAGATGTTGACGATATCACCACCCTTAAAATCTTTGGAAAGAATATTTTTTTTATCGCCACCGAAAATGGAAGTGGAATCCACAAAGTCATCCTTGCTCCAGGTTTCCTCATCACTTAAAATAGTAGTGCTGTCGCCGGTACTGTTCTTTTTTTTGTTATCCCAGCCGCATTGCTCCCAGCTTTTGCGCCGGGGGCGGATGATAATAAGGGCGCCAATAACGATCAGTATAAAGGGCCAGATGTAACGGCGGATAGCCAGCTCCGGGTAAAGGTCACGCAGTAAAAAGGCTGTACCTACCATTATCAGTATTAGCCATGCGGCACCACGAAACCCATGCTTGAAACCAATAAATACACCAAGGGCTATCAGTAATGTCTGCCAGCTGAAGAGCCAGTCGGGCAGATCTGTAATACTGGCTTTTAGTAAAGCCGCCACACCTATCAGCAGAATAAATAAACCTGTCCAGATATGACCATGCCGGCTGCGGTTCTCCCATTTTGTTTCCCAGTGCATCCTGCCTTCCTTCATCTTGTTTCTGAAATCTTCCGCCATATATTCAAATTTTATTCAAATCTATGTGGTCGGTGCGGATTGGTCAATGACAGATGGGTAATGTACAGGCTGTTATCGGTGAATGGCGGATATATAAGGGTGAAAAAAGGTACGGAATTAAAAACGGGCCTTACGACAGGGAGCAGCTCCAGATCAACTGGTAAGGCTCACTTTTCCCTTTGATACAGGTGAACAGGAAGCAGGTAATAAAAGGCATATTGATGGGCTCATTATGGGCTGCATCAATGGCCATGGTACCACTTACATATGTTTCAGTAGAAGATGTTTCGAGAGCTTTCAGGCCACGGGGCATTAATTGTTTGCTGAAACCGAGTTCATAACGGCGATAAGCTAATCTTTCTACCAGGTTCTGTACAAATTCAGGCTGATCGAAAGCGGCAGATATGTGCAGTGTCTGTTTCATAAAAAGGCTTTTAACTGTAAGGCCCTTTTCACTCTGCACTTTGTCTTGCTCTCCGGGGGCTATGTAACCTTATTTACGAATTAGATGCGGGAAAGGCCCCTTTTACTTATTAAGGGAATGTGAAAGTTGGAGAGAGGGGAATTATCAATGGAAGGCATTGACGCTGTGGTGGGATTCTGTGATTCGTCAGACAGGACAGTTGCCCAATAGAATTCCTGTTCAGCTAAACCATAAAAAAGTCAGATTTTTATTTGGTTTTTACACAGTTCATGTTGTGTGCAGTGCTGTTGTTAAGAAGTAAGTATCATTTTTAAAAAGTCGTAAATAACTTTGCCGATCAACCCAAGTGTTATTGAAAGCAATGCAGCTTGATGGGCAATAGACCGTTCTTTTTTGGTTTTGAATTCGAGCATGGGGTAAACCCACCTGAAGTAATGAAATAATATTCTTAAAAAGATCAACCCAATGAAAAAGCAATAAGTAAGAAAAATACTTTCAAGAAAGGAATGATTCTTAAAAATGCCCAACTCTAGTAATATAACTCTATAACAAAGCCAAAATCCAAACGGAATTC
>JAKQEA010000202.1 GCA_029558715.1 Bacteroidota bacterium
AACACATAACCCTGCAAAATTGAAAATTCCCCCTGGTGTTTATGACATAGTTATTGCCTCAGTTGAAATTAGTGGCAGGCCTGAAATAAAAATATTGAAAAAAGAACTTGGCAGTGCCGGTAATTTAAATTTCACACACAACTTTGAATCGGGCGAACTTAGCATCGGCGCCAAACAGGGAGCAGGCTATGTTGATTGCACTATCAATATTATAAATACCAAAACAGGAAAAAGCGTTGGCGCCGGAAGAACCTACATGGATCCGAAAAATAATCCTAAAAAATTTATCCTTGAGCCGGGGCAATATAAAGTGGAACTGAAACCGGTGAAGCCGGCGGGATTGGGAGCGAAGTCAATTACAGTTGAAATAACAGCGAGAGGATTTGTGGAGAAAATTTTGGAATGGTAAAGCGCAATTAAATTTTTGTAACCCAATGACCATCTCTCCGATTCTGAAATTATTTTTTTTCATTCTCCTGTCATTTATCGGTTTTTGCGCCGGTATGGTTATCGCTTCTTTTATTATTGATAAAGAAAACGGGTTAGCTGCATCAGCTGATGCCTTGCTCTACGGTATTGCCGGTCTGATTGCTGGAGTGTTATTGGGCATTGTATCAGCGAGACACATGAATCAAAAAACTTTTCGTATTGCATTTGCCTGTGCCATCCTTTTATCATTGGCGTTAACTACATGGATCGTTTACCGGGTACAGACATTAAAGCAGCAGCAGCAGTCTGGATTTTTACCAGGCATGAACTTTAAAAATAAAGAAACAGCTTCGTTTTACTCTTTTGCAGCCGTAGTTGAAAAAGAGGAAGAACAACTGCCAGGAATGGGAATTGCAAAACCGCATCTCAGTGATGGTCATGTAATTTATTTTTATCACCTGCTGCCTATAGATATGCAGGCATGGCAAGTAAGACCGATGGACAGCATAGTGATTCACAAAGGAAAAAACCATTTTGAAATAACATACGCTCCTACCAGTTTTTTTCCGGAAGTGATGAAACTGGATTATGATCTGCTTTTATTGCGAACTCTTGCCCTGTCGAATGATTGGCTGGAGGTGGTGGTAAATAAACAAACAGAGCTTAGCTACTGGGTCAGCCGGAGTGATGCTGATTTTATCGACTGGCCCACATTCCTGTTAAGTGTATATTCCATAGAGCCGATCAATCCGCAAACCAACCCATTGCGATTTAAACCGCTTGATCATGCGAGTATTATTGCCACAACGCCGGAACGTTTTCCATTGAAACCGCTTGCGATTAAAGGTGATTGGGCGATGGTATCCACCCTGGGGCTCGACGACCGCATAGTGCCGCACGGATGGATCCGCTGGCGAAAAGACGATAGGTTGTTGATCAGGTTTTCGTTATTGAGTTGAGCGAATTGTGGCAACAATTGAATAAAAGTAAAAGTACTGCAATGAGAAAAGTATTATGTATCATTACTATGGCTGCCTTTGCTTTATTTTATCTTCTGCCGGCTGCTGCCCAGCCAAATGAAATACCCAATAGCGATTTTGAATATTGGTCGGGGGACAGGCCTGATGGTTTTGGCGCTTTCCAGGCCCCGAAATCTGCATATAAAGACCTTCAGACAGTATTTCAATCCAACGATGCCCATACCGGGAAACATTCCGTTCGTCTTCGCAACGGGTCATTGCATGAATATTTGAAGAAGAACCCGATACCCACAACTTATAAACCTCCGGAAATTATATTTCCCGCCGGCATCTGGACCTGTGCAGGTGACTGTCGTATTCCGCCCAAAGGAATGGAAGGATTCAAAAAGGCGCAATTCAAAGTAAGCAAACGCTACAAAACACTTTGCGGATATTATAAAGGAACTTTGTCCGGCGGCGACAAGTTGTTTATTTCAATATCTATGTTCAAAGGAAATAATGTAATGGGCGGCAGCGATGCCGGTACTATTCAACATGCATTTATTACACAAAGTAGCAATGGATGGAAAAAATTTGAGATACCGATTACTTATCTTCCGGGTAATGATAAAGAAATACCCGATGGAGCATCGCTTCAAATTTCAATAGCCGGCCGTTCTTTTCCGCAAAACCCCATGGGTATTTCCGGGACTTTTGGAAGCGAAATACTTATTGACGATCTCTCGTTTTGCACAGGTAAAGCAGACATACTGGTTTTTCTTCCTAAAGTAATGAATGAGGAAAGCCCCGATACACCTGCGCCGGCCAATGATGAGCAGGAACCACCTGTAAATACGCAGGTATCCGGCGCCGGCTCCAATCTGCAATTAAGCAAAGAGCAGCAATTGATACCCGGCGTGCAAACATTTGTAAACCTCGATAACGACGACACGGATGAATTTTTTGACTTTAATCCTGAAGAAGAGCAGGCTTCCGATAAAAAAGTGGAAAAGGGAGATGATGAATTAATCATGATAAAATTGCGTATTCCGGAAAATGAAGCAAAAAACGCTTCCCGTAAAATGGAGGCGTCTCTTACCATTACCGAAGGTCCCGGGCATATCCGTTTGTACGATAAGGAAACAAAAGAAGGGAGAATAACGCTTCCCAAAACCTTTGATGTATTGAATGAATTCAAAGAACGTGACGGAGAGTTTCTAGTAAAACAAATATGGATTGAAGGTATACTGCCTCACACAAAACAACAAGGCACCAAATTAAGCTTTACCCACAGCGAAGACGCTTCATTTGAAGAAAAGTTCGGCATTACAATCATCGGTATCAAAAGCATTGAATGGATAGGTAAAAAGAACAGCATAAAAAGTGATAACCATCTTGATGAGGATCCGAATTTTATTAACCCGGACAGCACAGAGCTGAAGCCCGGCGCCCTGAGAGTTTTTCCAGGAAAAAGAATGGAAAATGGGGGGGTGGGTAAAGATCCCTGCAACAAAGTAGATGTAAAAGTGAGCCTGACCGTAAAACCGGTAATGCCGGTAAAAATCTTTTTTGATTCGCATGATGTGGATGACCCGACAGCAGCCGGAAAAAAATCAACAACCGGCGACCCAACGGATAGTGAAAACTGGATAGACAACGAAGAAGAACGGTACGACAATCGTGGCGCTGTGGGAACCAGTGCTAACCGGCAAGCCGGAAAATTTCCGGATGAAAAACCAGATGGTATCCTGGAAATAGAATTTGCAGAAGCCGAAATGATTTTTCCTTTTGAAGTTACCATGCAGCCGGGAGATAATTTCAGGATAGCAGGAAGTTGCGATAAAGATTTTCTGCGATCGCTCCGCAATGATGAAAGCCTTCTTGCGAAAGGCGCAGGCGCAAAAGAGCAAAACGAAAACAAACAGCGGATCGTAAACCGTTTTGTTCTGAACGCAAATAAGGAAGATGTGAAAAAAGCAGAAATAAGAGAAGCAGATAAATATGCAAGCAAAGTGCTGACGGTATGGCGTTTCCTGTATGCTGAGGTAGACCACATGGATGCAATAGGAGAAGATAAAATAACCGGTAAGGTGATCAGCGTGGAGCGCAACACTCCCGACAACGGCAAAACAAAAATTACCATTGATAATATTATCGGCAAACTTGCCACTATCACAACCGTATCAACCTGGATGGGAAAAAACGGAATAAAAGATTGTTTTCATGAAGGCGCCATTGAAATAATCTTACCAACCGGTAGCATGAAATACACCGTAGCCGGAAATTCCGCCAATGAAGCCGGAAATGATTTTGTAGTTGTTGACGGTTTGGTTCCCGATGAAGCAGTGATGTCCGTTTATTTTCTGCAGGATGATGACGAAGCTATTGGGTTTAAAAAAGGCGACCGCCTTGAAAATATAACCATGATCGGCGACAGAAAAAGAAATTCAATATTTGAAGAAAGCGGGTTCAGCCTCATCGCCGATCGTTATGCACAGGCATACGTTGTGCCTGATTTTAAAACATTATCCGACCCCGCCGTGAACAAGGAACCCATATCCAAACCGTTTTTGCGAAACCTTGATGTTTATGAAACGGAAGCACAGGATATAAACCTGACAAATAACTACCGCTACGATCTTGACAAAATGGGATATAATGACAAGGAAGATTTTTGGGCGGTTTACATTTTATTTGCCTATAAAGGCGCTACCTATGAGGATGGAGACGCTGACGGATTTGTGAACGGCGCAGCAGTTGGCGGTATTGAAACTGACAGACCAATCAGCGGACTTACCGACAAAAAGAAAATCGGCCTGCATGTTTTCCTTGAAGGTAATGTAGAGCGAAATGCCGGGAGATACTTTAATGCAACAAGAACCGGCAAAGGAGAAAAAGACTGCATCGTGCATGAGATAGCGCATCTTTTTGGAGGAGAACATGAGGATGGCGGCCTGATGGCATCCCCGGATCCAACAAGTTATTTTTTTTCAAGGCGAACATTGGGGAAAATAAGAACTTGTAAGCATCCGTAATCTGTTCCTAAAAATTTATTGCAGTTTTATCCGGCAAAGCAGTACCCGGTGACACCGCTCATGAAAACATTTCAGTCATTTTAATTTTTGGCTTCATCATTACTCAATGACTGGTGTGGTGAAAAAGACTGTTAAGCCGGCCGGTTTGGGAACTAAATCAGTTACATTGAAATAACAGTGAAAGAAACAGTGGAAAAAATTGTGAGTGGTAGAACTGTTTGAAGAAAACGGCTATAAGAGGCAGGTATTTATCTTTTGGTCTCTTTTGTTGTACTAAATGATATTGTACTGGGTAATTACTTACCAGTCAATGTGAAATTATACCGCTTTGAAGTTTTTCGGGCTGTACCGGTACTTGTCAGCACCGGGTTCAGCCGGGGTGTTGAAATACTCAGCCGTTCTTTTACCTGGTCAGCAAGAAATTTATTTTCCGGGGTAACGAACACATTTGTTACAGTTACCTGTCCGTCTGTGGCAATAGTATAATCAACCAGTACATAATAATCTCCTTTTTTCACTTTTTTCCCGTTCATTACTTCTGCATTCAGTGTACTGATAACCGTATCCACGAATTCTTTCCATAGTTTATTGTTGTCTTTTACGATGGCAGCATTATCAGCAGGGCCTGTTGCTGGCAATGCAACTGAATCCGTCATCGTCACCATTTTATTTCCGAAAGTATCAGTTACAACAGGTTTAGCTTTAGCCTTTTCAGGCGCTGCCGGTTTTTTGGTGGTAGTATCAATTTTGGCAGATAGGTCGTCGGTTTTTCTTACTACGCTACCGGTATCTGATTTCAATTTCCCTTTATACAGCAGGTCTTTCAGTGTTTGTGCCTGCATGTTAAAGGAGTTTACCAGGAGTGCTATAAGAATAATCTTTTTCATCTTACATTCTTTTGAGGTGATAATATCTGCCCAACCTGCAAGTTAAGGATCAAAAACGTTAGCATCTTCATAAAGCCGGTAACAGTTGCCTGCAAATAAAAAGAAATGCTATTTTCACCGGGCAGCACACCAGTCTAAACAATTTATGGGAAAAAAGACCTTACACAAAGACAGTGAATTCATTGTCACAGAAGAAAAAGTGATCAACTATGTGATGGCCATTTTTTTTCTTGCCCTCTTTCTGTATGGAGTAGCAGATGCCGTTAAACGCCGGTTTATTAATATTGATTACCAGAGTTATGTTTTTGCCCTGGCCATTATTCCGGCCATTTATTGCATCAGGCGGGCTAACAACAACAGGGTGTATATCCGGGTCAATAAAACCGGTATATATTACCAGGAGGAACTCCTGACCAGTTGGGCAAACTTTCATAACGCATTTATTGATCAGAAAGAAAAGAACGGATTTTTTAATATAAAGGACAATTTCCTGCTGGTAGTGGAATACCGGAAGGAGGGGCATCAGGAAGGATTCCGTAAAAAGATACCCCTGACTAATACCCAGAATAAATCAGAAGAAGAAGTACTGGAAGCGGTAATTTTTTTCTGGAATGAATACAGGATGAATAGCCCTTTGTGAAATACAGGCCAGATAATATAGTGTAGTATTTGCTCCACATTTGTTGCAGGCGGTAACGGCTTGAATGATAAATAACGTAGCTTCAAATAAACAAAACAGCCAATATGCAAAAAAGAAACCTTTCTTTCTTTGTAATTATTAAAGCCGGGTGTTTACTCTTAATACTGTCACTGGTTAATAATAACTCCCTGCCGGCACAAACAACAATTTCAAAAAGGGTACCGGTAATAGAACTAAAAGGCAATGCTTATGAAAGAGGCTTGCAGCATGGTACACTATTAAAAAATGAGATTGCGGCTATTTTTATTAAATGGAAAGCGAATATCCGGAGGATGGGAGTAGCAAACCCTGATTCATTACTGAATGCTTTTTTATTGGCTACCAATTTTGAACCAGCCATAAAAAAGTATACTCCTTCTATGCTCGACGAGATGAAAGGAATTGCTGAGGGGTCTGGTCAACCTTATGCAGATGTATATGCTTTTCAGTTAGTGGATGAATTTTGGGTGTATCTCGATAAAAAATACAATGAGGGAAAACATCATTGCAGCGGAATAGGTGTGCCGGCCACAGCTAATAGCCCTGCCTATATTGCCCAAAACATGGAACTGGAAAATTATATGCATGGCGGTCAGGTGTTGCTGCACCTGGCTGCTACGGATAAAGAACCGGAGCAGTATATATTAACCTGTGCAGGGCTTTTGGCATTGAATGGAATGAACGCTTCGGGGATTGGTATGTGCATGAACACACTGATGGAATTGCAGGCTTCTGCAGATGGGCTGCCCGTTGCCTTTGTGATTCGGGGTGTGCTGATTCAGCAAAAAGGAAAAGATGCATTGGCATTTTTAAAGACAGTAAAGCATGCATCTGGGCAAAATTATATTTTAGGTATCGTGGATAGTGTGTATGATTTTGAGGCCTCTGCCAACCAGGTGGTTCGCTTTCTGCCAAAAGCAGGAGAGAGTTCTATGGTGTATCATACAAATCATGCATTGGCCAACCATGACGTGAAACCCTGGCACAAAGACGTTTTTGAAAAAAGACTGAAGGGAGAACTTATCCAGGACAACAGTGTAATTCGTTTTGCGTCACTTCAACAACGATTGGATAAACAACCTGCTGCTGTTTCTGCGGACATCATTAAGACAACGCTGCGGTCTAAGGATAATGCAACTAATCCCGTCTGTGTCAATTATAAAGAAGGTGGCTGGGGATTTACCTTTAGTTCTATTTTGTTTACACTTGGTGGAAAGAGGTCGGTTCAGTTAACACATGGTTCACCCGATGAAGCAGAGTATATAGAATACTTTTTTACAAACAATAAATAGTACTTATGTTGTTGGTTGTATTTTGAAAAGACCATGTAAATATCCTGTCGTTAATTAAACGACTT
Organism: Bacteroidota bacterium; assembly: GCA_029558715.1. Taxonomy (GTDB): domain Bacteria; phylum Bacteroidota; class Bacteroidia; order Chitinophagales; family Chitinophagaceae; genus JJ008. The sequence continues at coordinate 7,347 of JAKQEA010000202.1, forward strand.
ATTTTTACAGCATGGCTTCATTATCCATCAATGATATTAAACAGGAATTGCTTACTCTGAAACCGGCGGAACTGACCAGCCTTTGTCTCCGGCTGGCAAGATTTAAGAAAGAAAATAAAGAATTGCTTACCTACCTGCTATTCCAGGCGCAGGATGAAGAGGGATATATTAAAACAGTGAAGCAGGAAATTGAGGAATTGTTCGGTACGGTCAACCTCACCCAGTTATACTTCGCTAAAAAGACGCTGAGAAAGATAGTAAGGGTCATTAATAAACACTCCCGGTATAGCGGTAACAAACAAACTGATATTGAACTCCGCATCTTTTTTTGCCAGCAGTTGAATGAATCGGGTATTCCCTTCCGCCAGAATGCGGCACTGAACAATCTTTATAACGGCCAGCTAAAAAAGATCAATAGTCTTATGGCTTCGCTTCACGAAGATCTGCAGCATGATTACCGGAAAGAGATCAGCCAGCTTTGAAGTAACACAGTTATTTCTTACTGATGCGGTACATATTCCCCATATCAGTTACCGCATACAACATGCCGTTATGATATGTGACATCACGGAAGCGTTCTGCTTTATCCGCCAGCAACCGCTCTTCACCCACCACTTTATTCTTTACAATTACCAGGCGGGCAATATGACCGCTGCTGAGACCGCAGATGAAAAGATTGTTTTTCCATTCAGGGATAGCATTGCCCCTGTAAAATACCATCCCTCCCGGTGACAGTACCGGATCCCAGTAATATACCGGTTGCTCCATACCTTCTTTTTGTTGTATGGCCTCACCAATTTTACCACCGCCGTATTCAATACCATAGGTGATCATCGGCCAGCCATAATTTTTTCCCGGTTTGATGATATTAAGTTCATCCCCGCCGCGGGGGCCAAATTCTGCCTCCCATAATTCACCGGTCACCGGGTGAATATCCAGGCTTTGCGCATTGCGGATACCGTATGCATATATCTCGGGCATTGCGCCTTTCTGATTAATGAAAGGATTACCGGGTGCCGGTTTACCATCTTTGGTTATTTTAAAAATTTTACCCAACCCGGAGGATAGCAATTGTGCCTGTGCCCTGCCTTCAAGAATAGAACGTTCACCAGTACTAACAAATAGATGTCCGTCTTTATCAAATATCAACCTCGATCCAAAATGCAGCCGGCTGTTCAAAGCTGGTGTGGCCCGGAAGATTACTACAGGGTTATCAATTTTTCCTGTGGCCTCATTCAGTTGACCTTTGGCGACAGACATCAGGTTGCCGCCTCCATATTTTTCTGAATAAGACCAGAAGATGGTTTTATTAGTGTTGAAAGAAGGATCTAATGCCACATCTAATAATCCACCCTGTCCACCATCATCTACTGAAGGGAAGCCGGTTATTTTTTTTACCAGCTTACCGCTGGCCGTATGTATTTGCATAAACCCCGACTTCTCAGTAAGGAGTAAACGTCCGTCGGGAAGAGAAATAATGGCCCATGGCCGTCCCAGCTTTTCAGCGATTTTATCGACCTTATATGGGGTTGTTGTTTTTACAGCACCGATCCTCGTTTGCCCGGTGAAAGCAGGTTTATAATTAGAATTTGCTTTCTGCGTTTCCACCGGCGGCAGTTTCGCAGTATCTGCACTGGTGATAGTTCCGGGGACGCCATTATTGTTACTGTTGTTTGCACAGCCAGTAACTGATATAAAAACGGACAGGACGGTTATACATAAATAATTTTTTGCCTGCATAGGTATTACTTTAGAGGTGAAGGGTAAAAATAAACAGATTTTGCTTTGCATCATGACAAGGGGAAATCTTTTCGCCTATATATAAAATTATATGAATGGTAATAATATTAGTATTCCTGTTGAATAATTTACAGTACCAAAATCAATCATATGTGTACATCTTCTTTACGATTTTTTTCCCGGGCAGGTATGCTGCTTTTACTTTTTTTAACAGCTACTGCCGATAACAGTTATGCACAGTCAAAAGATGAAAAGAAAATATTAGCTGTTTTGAGGCTTGAGGAAGAATATTGGAGTAAAGGTGATATTGATGGTTATGTAAGCCTGTATGCTCCATTGGATTCCACCCGGATGATACTGAGTAAGGGAGCCGCTTATGGCAGGGATAATATTCTGGCTTTCTATAAGAAATACTGGCCGAAAGAAAAGATGGGGCAACTGGTACTGGATGGAGAGAACATGGAAAGACTATCCCACAAATTCTATTATGTTACCGGGTATTTTCATGTAAAATATCCTGATGGGAAGACTATTGATGGACGCTATTCCAGCCT
>JAKQEA010000176.1 GCA_029558715.1 Bacteroidota bacterium
TTGAAGTTTTTGGTTTCAGGGATTTTGAGGTGTAGTGGCAGCAGTAGGAGAACCGGTTCTTTTGAACAACATTACATAACCACAAAGGTTCTTTTTCTTTTGTTTATTTACCTGTACCGGTTTCATCATATGGAATTCGGAGAATTGTGGTACGTACGAGTAAACAATCACATTCCCGTCTATTTCTCCCCATCTTTTTTGTCTGTAAATAACCTGCCTTTCCTGCCAGTCGTACATTCTTACTTCATAGAGACGGGATGAGTAGTCGCCAATAAAAACAAACTGGTACCAGCTGCCTTGTGTTAGCGGCACTATCACCGGCATTTCAAACTCACTTTCCATGTTGATGGAAGCTTCTTTGAGCAAGATATAGCCATCATTGCCATAAAGGTTTTTCAGGCTGTCAACCTGCTTGCTGATCATATCGTTGGAACATGACTGGAGACGGATTACATCCTGGGAAAAGCTGGTAAGGCTTAGTAAAACTAACGCAGTAACAAGGAAGTACGGTTTCTTCATAACAGGCTTTATCAAGTATTGGAAATACTGCATAAATATAGTTGCCGGTTTTGCCGATTTTTAATTTTAAACCAATTAATTGATTAATTAAGTACATTTTCCACGGGAATATACGGGGCAAGTTTCGGGCCAACGGAAGACATACGGTGCGGGGAACTCCTAAGGTAGCAGATTAAAGTGAAATCTCATAATAAAAAAGACAACTATCAACTGTTAGTATGGCGATTGAAATAGATGGTATTGGCTTGCTGAAGACAGGTAACGGAAAGGTCATTTATACAAACATGCGGGGGAAGAGAGGCGCAGTAATATATAATTTCGGCCACATCATCACCAGTAAGAGGTACTAATCCATCATAGATCTTTTTTGCGGTTCCTTCATCTCCTTTAAAACGTACGACAGAAAATTCTGTTTCTGCAGCACCCGGATTGATGGAGGTTACTTTAATATTATGGCGAAGTAAATCTATCCGCATACCCTGGCTGATAGCATCTACCGCAAACTTGCTGGCACAGTACACATTTCCTTTTTCATACACTTCTTTACCGGCAATAGAACCCATATTGATGATATGTCCCTGTTTTCTGGCTGCCATCAATTGTGATACTACTTTTGCCACATATAAGACGCCTTTTACGTTTGTATCGATCATCGTATTCCAGTCATCGGGATCGGCTTCTTCAAAATAATCACGGCCCAATGCAAGCCCTGCATTATTAATTAGTACATCAATTGCTTTCCATTCTTCAGGTAAACTTCTGATCGATTCAAATACTTTTTTTTCTTCTCTTACATCAAAAGGTAATTGCAGCACGGCGACATTGTATTTATTTTCGACTTCATCAGCAAGCAGCTGCAGGCGGTCGGTTCGCCGGCCATTAATGATAAGATCATAACCATGCGCAGCAAATTTATAAGCACACGATCTTCCAAAACCTGAAGTGGCGCCGGTAATAAATACAATTTTAGGCATATTGGTGAGTAGTGAATGGTAAATGGTGAGTAGTCATTCTTTAATGGCTGACATTAATCGATTCAGCCGGCAATTTAAAACAAGAAATCGTTTTATTACCTGAGTTGACTGGAAATAATAGTAAGGAATCATCTTATTAAGGTCACTGTTCCCTTTTGGAAAAAAGGTCTTCCAGTATAGTCGATAGCGCTGACCATCCATACATATACATTGGTGCTTTGCGCCAGGCCGCCTATCCTGCCATCCCAGCCTTGACCGTTTATGGTGGTGGTGAATACCAACTGCCCCCACCGGTTGTAAATACTGAAGTAATTTATCTTTTGTATGCCTACGGCAATTGGCCTTATAAGGTCATTCAATCCGTCATTATTGGGAGTAAAGGCTGTTGGAACAAAGACATAAGGAATTGTTTTGAATACTTTGACAGTAACAAAAGCAGAATCTGCACAACCCGCCTGGTCTGTTACCACCAGCTTATATCGTACGCTATCGATAGATGAATTGTATACACCAACCGGGTCAGGAATGGTGGTACTGCTGAGACCGGTAGCCGGGCTCCACACATAATTCACGCCGCCACTTCCATTGAATTGCAGTGGTTGGCCAACCACTACCGCTGTATCTCTTCCTGCAAAAGCTCTTACTCTTGGCAATACAGTTACCAGCACAGTATCACGACCCGGCTTGGGACAACCTAACGTATCAAAGGCAGAGAGAATATATTGCGTCGTTCGTGGTGGTGACGAAACGGGATTAAGTATGTTCGGGTTATTCAAATATGAAGAAGGTGTCCAGGTAAATGAACTGCCATTGACAGTTCCGTCCAACTGTGCAGAAGTATTATAACATATAGTTGGGTCTGTTCCTGCATCGGCTATAGGATACGGAACTGTAGTTACGATTACCTGGTCTGTAGCGGTGCATCCACCGATAGTGGCAGTTACATTATAAACAGTCGTGTTATTGGTAATCGCAACCGGGTTAATGATATTAGGATTATTAAGATTAGCAACCGGTGTCCAGTTAAAGGCAAGCCCATCTGACGTTGCATTTAACTGAATGGCATCTCCCTGGCAGATGGTGGTATCATTGATGGCCCGAAGTGTTACCTGGTTTACCACTCGTACTCTTACGGAATCTGTATTGATGCAACCATTATCATTCAGGTTTACCACATACCAGGTAGTAATAACAGGAGAAACGGTAGGTGTGCCTGTAGTTGGATTAGTAATATTAACTAATGGTGTCCAGCTAAAGGTTCCTGTACCGCTGGCATTTAACTGCAGTACATCGTTTCTGCAGATCAGCGTATCACGGAAGCCAAGAGTGATTAATGGTTTATCGAGTACCGTTATATCTACTTGCGCAGTGTCAATACAACCTTTGCTGTTGGTTACTATCAAAGAAACAGTTTTAGTACCCGGGCCTGCATAGGTCCATTGGGGATTTTGTATCCTTGATGTGTCAGCAATTGTTGTTAAGTCGCCGAAGTTCCATCGCCAGCTGTTTACAGCACCGTACCTTGTATTGGTAGTATCAGTAAATTGATAAGGGTTGATAAAACAACCACCTGTTACTATAAATCCGGGGAAAAAGCCGGGATATACTTTTACAATCGCTGTTGTTGAATCTGAGCATTGTTGGTTACGGTTAGTAACCAGCTTGATTATGTACGTTCCAGTGTCAGCGTATGTATAAGTCGGTGTGTTCACATTAGAAGTGTCATTCGTAGCAGTTAATACGCCAAAATCCCAGAAATAACTGTTGATATCTGTACTGGGAGTATTGTTAGCAAATGACATAGTAAACCCATCGCAGGTAATATATTGTGGATTCAATGTGGCTTCAATGGGAACACAATCCCCAACCCTGATGTGAAGTTCTTTCCTGGTTCTTCCTATCAATACACCGTTTCGGTATTCATTTACACATACACAAACCACATACTCTCCAAGCTGAGAAGGTGCAATGCCACTTATCAAACCAGTTCGTGGATCAATAGTTACTCCCGGCCCCATTGGTTGAGAGCCACTAAAAGGAGCCTCGTATGGAACAGATATATATGGCGGATTAGCGGCTGTAACCGGAGCCGCATTGGGCCCTGCATCACCGCCCAGGTAGGCACTACAGAATTCATAGGATAAAGAATCGCCATTAATGTCAGATGCCTGGAAAGAGTACTGGAAGAAGCTGTTTCCGCACACAACCGCTGTGTCATTTACAAGAAAAGAAGGACTGCTGTTTGTCTGGGCATTCTGGCCTGTTAAAGTACCGGGTATATTTATAGAAAACGTATTGCCAACACTGCCACTGCCCGTTACGTTATTAATTCCCATAATTCTGCAACATCTTTGGTAAGCGACAATATAGCCATCAGGAGTAGATGGTAATTCTACAACTGGCAGATCATAAACAACGATAGTATAATAACAACCTTGCTGATCTCCTGAGATACAAGGCTCATCAGCGGATTTATTAAGATTAAATTGATTGGTTAAGGAGACACTTACATTCTGAATGAACTGATTGTTGCCGGCGTTGAAAATGCTGAAATTAATTGGATTTGAAACCTGCCCGGTAGAAGGGTTACAAATCATATAAACTGTTAGTGTTATACGGTATCTGAGATTTGTACCGCTACCGGGTCCGAGGTATTCATACGAAAAATATCCACCCTTTATATGTGCCGCATATAAAGGTGCAGACAGCACAAAAAAAGTTACTATAGCGAGTAAAAATCGTTTCATTGATACGTTGGTCGAAATTGAATTTTAAATATCCAGCAAAAATTTCTCCAGAATCTGGTTGCTCTGCTGCGGTTCTTCCAGCATTCCCATATGTCCGGATTGATTTAGCATATGAATGTACGAAATTCCGGGCAGGTGGCTTTGCTTTAATGTATCAGCGGGGGATACAGCATTGTCATATTTTCCGATTATAAAGAGCACAGGCACAGTACTTTGTTTTAAAATTGCTGTTCGATCAGGCCTTTCTATCATGGCCCGGTAATACGAAACGAGTGCAGTGGGTGAAAAGTTGTCTAAACTGTTTATTTGTTCATCGATTAATCCTGGTTTTTCGTCTTTGGTCTGAGCAGAAAAAAGATTAGGTGTGACATTCTTCAGGAAGGCAAAAGCTCCGTGTTCCTTAATAAACGCAATTCCTTTTTCCCGGGTAGCTTTTTTTTCTTCAGTATCTGCATAAGCTGAAGAATGAAAAAGCCCAAAAGCTGTGAGATGGTTCCAATATTTTTCTGCAAAAGCCAGTGTGATATATCCACCCATGCTATGCCCGATCATTATACATTTATCTATATTTTCTTTATGAATAATGGAATGTAATACTTCTGCCATTCCTTCCATGCTCATATCGCCTGTCATTTCAGATAGCCCGCTGCCGGGCAAATCGGGAATGATAAGTTTAAATCTATCATTCAAATAACCCAGCTGGTGTTTCCATACTGTTCCATCTTCTCCAAAACCATGTACCAGCATTACAGGCTTACCGCTACCTGTGATACGGTAAAAGATCTTCTTACTTTCTATTTGAATTTCTTTATTTGTCATTTGTCTGAAGAGAAGGGAACTTCTTTTTAAAAAGTGATTGCCAGATTTTCAAAAAAAATGAATAGGCAAGAAGTACAATACTCAGGGCTACCATTATCCTGGAAAGAATGTCACCGTGGCGGACAAAAAAAGTTTTTTTAGTGGCATTTGCGGGAATGGAAAGTTTAATGGCTGATGCAGTATTGTATGGTTGCGGATCAATTACTTTGCCATAGGGGTCAATAAAGCAGCTGATACCTGTATTGGCACTACGGGCTACCCATGTCCTTGTTTCAATGGCTCTCAGTCTTGCATAGTTCATATGTTGTTTATGCCCCGGAGTTTTTTTCCACCAGCCATCATTGGTGACAATGCAGATCAGGTTGGCTCCGTTACGAACATATCTGCTCATGAACTCACCATAGATACTTTCGTAACAAATGGAAGGGGCAATCTTAAAGCCGTTCTTTTCGGCGAGAACAGCCCTTTCAGTTTGTTTTGCATAGCCGGCTGTCGTGCCGCCAAATTTTTCAAACCATTTATCAATGAAACGTAAAAACCATGGCAATGTTTCTACGCCGGGCACCAGCATAGATTTATGATAAAAGGATGAGGCACCATTGCTATCGAGTAACACAGATCCGTTATATGTTTCAAAATGCTGCCCTGAAAATTCACGGGAAAACTTTGTTTTTGCATCGAACATACGATAGCTTTCAATACCTGTGAACAGGGAACTGCGGGGATGTCTTTTAAGAAAAGACCATAAAGGGTCAAGAAACATATTGCTTTTCATGTTGCCTTCATCAATGCCGTTGCCCATATACAATGCTGTTTCCGGCCACACAATTAATGCTGTATTATCATCTGCTTTTGATTCACTTATAGCAATAAGTTTTTGTAATTGTCCTTCAAAAGAGCCGGCAGCATCAGATATTTTTTCGTAGGGGTCGATATTGGGCTGAACGACCACAATGTTAGATTTAATTGCAGGCAATAATGTTCTTGAATCAATTTGTGTAAAAACAAGTATTGAAATGGCAACCGGAACAATCAAAATAAGAATACCGGCTACCAGATTTTTATAAGTTTTTGAACTTTCCCTGTTGAAATTATTTTTTACATGCCGGAACAGAAAAATATTAACTATTAAAATCCAAAGGGATCCGCCACTAGTTCCCGTATACTCATACCATTGAATCCATTCGGGATGAATGGCAAATACATTTCCAAGTGTTAGCCAGGGCCAGCTTAGTCCCCAATCCTGCAGGTGAATGAATTCAAAACACATCCAGAATGCGATAAGAGAAATGTACCCTCCAACTTCTCCCAGTCTTTTTTTTGCGATCTTGTAACCAAGCCATGGAAAACACATCAGTAAACTGTTAGCCAGGAAAGCAGACACTGCACCTGGTGCTGAAGCATTCCATATCCACCAGGTTGCAGATACATTCCATATGAACATGGTTAGATATGTTAGGCCAAAGAATTTTTTCCGGCTTTTCACTTTTGATTCCAGCCAAAGCAAGGGCAGCCATGCAAAAAATATCAATAAGGTAAGCGGTGAAGCAGGCCATGCAGCCCAGAGTAGTAATCCACCTCCAATGGCCAGGGATAAGTTTGTAAAACGTTTCAAGAAATTGTTTTCGTAAAAATATAGGTTGTTGCCGGTGACACCAACAATTAAAATTTCCATAAAAATACTGGGTGTGCCGGAGTTTTATTTCAATATTTAAAATGAAGACGTAAAGTTTTATGGAAAGGGTGGCTGTGTTCATCTTTTTTGAAAAGTATAAACCATGCAAACCAACAAGATTCTCACATCAGAGCTGATAGATATCATCTTTGATGGACGCAACAAAGAGTATGGAGCTTATGAGCTTCGCAAAAACTATTCGAAGCGGATCAGAAATTCACTTTTAGTCACTGGTATTATAGCCTCTGTTGCCATTGGTGGCTCTGTGCTGGCCAATTCAATGAAAAAGAATGACAGCTCTTACAGAATAGTACCCGGCATTGAGCTAACCCAGATACCAGATGAAAAGGAACCGGAACCCTTACCAGAACCAGAAAGAGAACAACCGGAACCGGAACAGGTAAGAACAGAAAAATTTACTACACCGGAGATTCTGCCTGATGAGGAAGTACAGTCGCCGCCACCAGACCAGGAAACATTGGAGAAAGCGGTCATTGACGTGGAAACAAAAAGCGGAATCGATGATGACGGCACATCGAAACCTCCGCAGTCTCTTGGTGAGGGAAAAGGAATCGTTGAAGCTAAAACAGTGAAGGAACCAGAAGGACCTTTTACAACAGTGGAGATAGATGCAAAATTTACCGGGAACTGGAAGTCTTTCCTGGAAAGAAATCTTGATGCAGAAGTGCCCCTTGAAAATGATGCACCACCAGGCCGCTATTCCGTAATGATACAGTTTGTGGTGGACCTGGATGGAACAGTAAGCGATATAAAGGCCCTTACTAATAATGGATATGGTATGGAAGAGGAGGCCATCCGGGTGATAAGGAAATCAGCAAAATGGGAACCGGCCATACAGAATGGTCACCAGGTAAAGGCTTATAGGAAACAGATGATAACTTTTGTTGTGGGAGGGGAAGAATAAACAGGTATTTCAGGATGACCGGCCGATTTTCAGGCCGGTCTCTTTCTTTTTGAAAATACTTTTTGAAAGATATTTATCCTTTTAACGAATTATATACTATTCCGTTCTTTACTTTTATACTGCAATTACCACCATTAACACCTTAGCAGTATGAAAAATTATGTATCTCCCATTGCAATTGCCATAGCAATAATTGCAGGAGTCTTATTATTGGCAAACGCCTACAAGTACAAGTACAAAGCAACAGAAACGATCACTGTAACCGGCCTGGCTGAGAAGGATTTTATCAGTGACCAGATAGTATGGACCGGAAACTACAGCCGGAAAACAATGGACCTGAAATCAGCTTATTCCCAGTTGAAGGAAGATGAAAGCAAGATCAGGAATTATCTGAAAGGAAAAGGAGTAACAGATGCTGAAATGGTCTTTTCTGCCGTGTCAATCGACAAGGAATTCTCCAGCCGGTATGATGAAAATGGAAGAATTACAGGAAGCGAATTCACCGGTTATAACCTGAAACAGGATGTTACGGTTGAATCAAAAGATATAGAGAAGGTAGAAAAAATTTCCAGGGAGATCACAGAATTGATTGAAAGTGGCATTGAGTTCAATTCTTCTTCGCCATCTTATTACTACACCAAATTGTCTGAATTGAAAATTGACCTGCTCGCTAAAGCCAGCGCTGATGCCAAACAAAGAGCAGAAACGATCGCTAAAAATTCAGGAAGCAGGTTGGGAAACATTAAAAAAGCGACAATGGGTGTATTCCAGATAACAGGGCAAAACAGTAATGAAGATTATAGTTACGGAGGAGCATTCAATACTTCATCTAAAAATAAAACAGCGTCAATTACAATAAGAATTGATTATGCAGTAAGATAGTTAACCAGTGAATGTTATTGAAAAGTCCTGTATTAAGTAATACAGGGCTTTTTTTTTGGTTTATCTTCTGCTGTAGTTAGGGGCTTCTTTTGTTATCTCAATATCATGTGCATGACTTTCTCTCATACCCGCATTGGTGATTTGTACAAAAGTGGCCTGTTGTAATTCGGCAATATTCTTTGCTCCGCAATACCCCATACCTGCCCTGAGGCCGCCGGTATATTGATATACTACTTCTTTCAGCAAACCTTTATAAGCTACCCGGCCTTCAATTCCTTCCGGAACAAATTTCCTGACATCATCTTCCGGATCCTGGAAGTAACGATCGCTGCTGCCGGTTGCCATGGCGCCGAGTGAACCCATACCGCGGTATTCTTTGAATTTTCTTCCCTCATAAATAATTGTTTCGCCGGGACTTTCCTCGGTGCCGGCAAAAATGCTGCCCATCATCACACAGTTGGCCCCTGCCGCTAATGCTTTCACCATATCACCGGTATATCTTATACCACCATCTGCTATCAATGGTATATTTTTTTGCTTCAATACAGAGGCAGCTTCCATAATAGCTGTCAGTTGCGGCACTCCTGATCCGGCAACAATTCTTGTTGTGCATATTGATCCCGGGCCAATACCGACTTTGACTGCGTCAGCGCCAGCTTCAGCCAGGGCTTTGGCGCCGGCAGCCGTTCCCACATTACCCGCAATCACTTGTAACCCTTTAAAATTCTTCTTTACATTTTTTAATGCATCAATTACTCCCTTACTGTGACCATGTGCACTATCGAGAGCTATTACATCTGCACCTACTGTCTGTAATGCCGCCACTCTGTCCAGCAAGTCTTTTGTAATGCCAACACCAGCACCTACCACCAGTCTTCCAAAAGAATCCTTTACTGCATTAGGATGGCTTTTAAGTTTAAGAATATCGCTGTAAGTGAACAAGCCGGTTAATTTACCCTGTTTGTTTATTATCGGCAGCTTCTCCACTTTGGTTTTCTTGAAAAGCTGTTCTGCTTTTTTCAGATCAGTTCCTTCTGGTGCCGTATACAGGTTTTCTTTTGTCATCACCTCACTTACTTTCCTTTTTGGATTATCTTCAAAACGAAGGTCACGGTTAGTAAGGATGCCAACGAGTCTGCCATTCTTATCAATAATAGGAATACCACCAATTTTGTTTTCCCTCATCAATCGGAGAGCATCTCCGATCGTAGCATCTTCAAGCAAAGTAACCGGGTCGATGATCAAACCGCTCTCACTCCGTTTTACTTTTCGTACCTGTTCGGCCTGCTTTTCTATTGACATGTTTTTGTGCAGAATGCCTAAACCTCCTTCACGGGCCAATGCCGTAGCCAGGGCTGCTTCGGTAACAGTATCCATTGCTGCAGATAGCAACGGAACATTTAAGGTGAGGTTCTTTGTCAGTTGGCTTTTGATCTCAACATCACGGGGTAAAACCTGGCTATAACCGGGCATTAACAACACATCATCGAAGGTGAGACCTTCGCCAAAAAACTTTGTCGAATTGGGGTTGGGGGAAGATTTTCTTGTTGCCATGTGCAAAGATAGCGCAACAGGTAATTACCTCCCAAATGAAATTATCAGCGAATTAATGTTACTGTTCCTTTACGGAAAACCTGTTTGCCAGTATCCCGATGGGTGTAACTAAGCATCCAGACAAATACACCAGTGGTCTGGTAGGCGCCATTTATTCTGCCATCCCATTTTTCTCTCCAGTTGCGGGATTGAAATACTAATTGCCCCCAGCGATTAAACACTCTGAATTCGTAATTCAATGCCTTTAGTGCATTATGCGGCTGAAAGAAATCATTCAGGCCATCATTATTGGGAGTAAAAGCAGTAGGGACTTCTATTAAACAATGATCAAGTACTGTCAGTGTTTTCCTGGCACTGTCCACACAACCAAGATTGCTGTTGTAGGCAAGCAGTTTTACTGTATAATAAGCTTCCCGGTTGAGAGTAGGAAACAGGAATGGGGGCGGATCTTCTAATGTGCTGCTGCCGATAATATCATACTTCCACAACCAGGAGCTTATTTGTCCCGAGCTGGTATTTACTACTTCCAGCGGATCTTCCGGGCAGATCACATCAGGCATTTCAAAATCAGCTTCTACTTCGTTATCCAACACTATTTGTGTGGTGGAAGTGTCTTTGCATACTCCATTACTTACAATAAGCTGAATACTATTCGTACTGGTAGCTGAGAAAATTATATTATGTGTTTGAGTAGTAGCTGTAATGGTATTATTAAATGTCCAGTTCCAACTGTTTACATTATGGGCCCCGTTGTGAGTGAACATGAATGTATCCTTTTCACAACCTAAAACAGCAGCATAAGTAAAATCTGCATTTACTGTGTCAGCCGCATTGAAAGGAAGCGTTTGCAGAGGGGTTTCCTGTCCGCATTCGTCAATAAGAACAGTGCCATCATTACCTGCTTTTAAAGTAAGTTGATAAGTGCCACCGGTATAGACCGGGGTAGTGAATTTGACCACCACATAATCTGTTTTACCATTGATACAATTTCCTGAGGCGGATGCGATGGTAAGGGGTGCTGGCCCGGTAACTGAAAAATCACTTCCGTTAGCAGCTATACTGGCGCAACTGATCTTTTTAGGAAAATAGATTTTTACAGAGTCTGATGCACAACCCACTCTTCCGATACTATCTGCAAAAATTGGTTGAGGGGCTGCGTAGACAAACGGAACCTGCTCATTTTGCGGAATAGCCCTGGCACAATTATCAAGTAAAGTGTTAGCATCTGTACCATTATTAATTACTAATTGGTAGTTGCCATTTGGCAGTGGTGCTGCCAATGTTAAAATGATCTCGTCAAAGTCAAAAGCAAAAGCACAGGAATCAGGAGCAGCAGCAATCACCGTAGTAACAGCAGGAGTGATGCTGAATTCGCTACCAGATATAGTTATACTGTTACATCTTACTTTTTTATTCAGTTTTACAGTGATCCTCGTACCATCACAATCTGGTTTGGCATTTAGCAGGTGAGGTTCAGTAGGGTCGGTTATAACTGCAGTACCGCCGCCAAATGATAAAGTGTAACCACTTTGTGTGTCTGTAAAATGACTGATCATTAAAATATATTCATGTCCCTGGATAAGAGTGGGCATAGCCGCAAAAGTGGGTGCACCGGCTGCCGGATCTGAAGCACACTGAATACCATTGATGCCTGAAGCAGATGCTCCTGTGGGGCCATAAGTACCTGCCCAGTTGCCCGTTACTACCAATGAATTATTGGTAAAGATCTCATCAGGGTTTCTCCCGGTAATATCATATAGTTGCCAGTCGTAGTCCTCATTATTAGCCAATGGCGTAATCAAAAAGCCAAGAGTTCCCGAAACATAACAGGTGAAACGGTAAAAGAAAGGGTTTTTATTTTGGTAACTGGCTCCTCCTGCACTGCTTCCGGGACAACCGGGGACAAAGATGTCATTAGTGGCACAAATGGGAACATTATTCTGTGTAAATGTAGTAGTTCCACATACAGGAAAGGCTGTTGAGGGGGTTTGTCCTAATGTTGTGCAGGGTTGTGCCAGCAAGGGATTTGCAAAAAGCACAAAGAGGATAAAGAAAAGAAAATCGAATATATGAAAAGGTCTCATTACGCTATACTAAGGTTGATTACTTTGACAACAAAAGCACCTGATTCGTTGCCTGCCATCAGGCAAGCCGGTAAAGCTTGCCGGGCAAAGATAGTACCACACTTTGTAATTCGAGACTGAGAATAGCCCCTGCCACTGCACTGCTGCTTAGGCCACTACGGCTGTTGATATCATCAATATGTGCAGATTCCTTTTGTTTCAATATTTCAACGATGATCTTCTCCTCCGGGGAAAGTTCAATAAATAATTCCCGCTGCCTTTTGCGATCACTTTTTTTCTTTTCCTCCCAACCCATGATCTCAATTATTTCCTGCGCATCAGTCAACAACATGGCCTTATTATTTTTAATAAGATAATTGCAGCCAGCACTTTTGGAGTCGGTTACTTTTCCAGGCAGGGCAAATACATCTTTATTATAGCTATTAGCTAATTCAGCAGTGATCATACTGCCTCCTTTTAACCCGGTTTCTATAACTATAGTTGCATCGCTCATGCCAGCTACGATCCGGTTGCGGGTGGGAAAATTATGTTTATCCGGTTTAGTGTTACTTCTGAATTCAGTTAATAAGCCACCATTGTTTTTTACCATGTCTCTTGCCAGGCCGGTATGTTCCGCGGGATATATCTGGTCAAGTCCATGTGCCAGTACCCCAATAGTGGGTAAATTATTTTTTAATGCTGCTTTATGTGCAATGGCATCAACACCGTAAGCAAGACCACTTACTATGGTAACATTAAGCGAACTTAATTCTTTAACCAGCTTTTCAGTTACCTGTTTGGCATAATCAGTATGGCTTCTTGTGCCGATAATAGCAATAATTTTTGCGGCATTCAGATCAGCATTACCCCTGTAAAATAACATAGTAGGGGAGTCATAACAGTTTAATAACCTTTTGGGATAGGCTTCATCGGTAAGAAACAATGGGTTGATCTTATACTTTTCAATGAATTTTATTTCTTCCTCTGCCAGGTGAAAGCCATTAAATTTTTTTATCGAATCAGCTTTTACCGGACCGATACCCTCAATTTTTTCGAGAAAAGAACTTTTTGCATGAAAAATCTCTTCTGCTTCGCAATGTTGCAGCAAGATCTTCGCTTGTACAGGACCAATATTGGGAACCAATGTCAATGATAGCTGGTACAGCAGGTCGGGATGCATAAGCAGGATAAGTGTAAAAACCAAATATAAGCGGAATGCCCCATTTTTGATTACTGACTGATCACTTTCATTTCGGTACGGCGATTTTGAGCTTTACCTTCTTCAGTTTTGTTATCTGCAATAGGTTTGGTCTCGCCGTAACCTTTAGCAAGCAAACGTTGCGCAGGAATATTCTTACTTACGAGGTAATTTACCACTGCTTTTGCCCTGTTGTTACTCAGGATTAAATTATCGGATGGTTTACCAACATTATCAGTGTGCCCGCCAATTTCGATCTTAACGGAAGGATTTTCTGTAAGAAGCTGTACTAGTATATCCAGCTCAGCCTGTGAGGCTGGGTTTAATTCAAATTTATTTATATCGAAAAATATGTTCTTTAGTATCATGCTGGCATTGGCTTCCAGTGGCTGCAACCCTATGTTTTTTTCATAGATCGAATCCGGTGTTTTATCCTTTAGTAAGAAATTATCTGAATAAAAAAGGTATCCTTTCCTGTTAATATTAAATGCATAATCTTTACCAACCGGTAAAGTGATCAGGTATTCGCCTTCACTATTGGTTTCAACTTTTGTAACAGGTTGTTTACTGGACAGGTCAATCAGTTCAACCGCAGAAGGTAAATTTTTGTTTGTTTTTTTATCGAATACTTTCCCTTTTACCCAAAGTGTTTTGTTGGGACGAACATTTTCTCTCAGCTCAAAACTATATATATCCAATCCTCCTTTTGAGTCGCTCCTGTCGCTGGCATAATAGGCTGTTTTTCCATCAGAATTAATAAACAAAGTTCCTTCCCTGTCTATAGTATTGATAGGATAACCAAGGTTTACCGGTTTGCTCCATGATCCATCGGGTTGCCTGCGCACATAAAAAAGATCTTCATCGCCATAGCCAGGCCAGTATCCTGAAGTGAAATAAAGCGTTTGATTATCGGCATGAATAAACGGGCATTGCTCATCAGCAGTTGTATTGATGCCTGGTCCCATGTTTTCTGGTTCACCCCATTTGCCGTTTGGCTGCATCCGGGAAACATAAATATCGCTGCCACCATAACCACCCCATCTGCGGCTGCTAAAATAAAGTTCTCTTTTATCAGGAGACAAACAAGGTTGTGCCTCCCATTGATCTGAATTTATTTTTCCACCGAGATTGATCGCTTCACTCCAGCTATCCTCTGTTTTGTAAGAAATATAGAGATCACAGCCACCAAATCCATCTCTCCGGTAACAACCGGTGAATACCAGCCATTGCCCATCCTGTGAAATATTTTGTGCGCCTTCACTTTGCTCTGTATTCACATTACCTTCCATAGGTTTAGCCGTTCCCCAGTGGCCTGTATTGGTTTTATTACTATAAAAAAAATCTTCATTGCGGCCATTCAGTTTACGGGTAAATGCAAGTTGTTTTCCATCGATGGTTAAGCAGGGGAAATATTCCGATTCTGCTGAGTTTATGCTATCACCCATATTGACGGGAGTAAAAACATAATTCTTTTCCGTATTATTTTTAGCATATTCTATGGCAAATTCGTAGGAACGCTTTCGTTTATTGGCATTTTCTAATGTTACAGGATTTTGTGGCGCTTTCTTATCCAATAATTCATTTACAGCCGCCAGTGCTTTTTCGAATTCACCCAGCCCGGCGAGATTAACAGAATAAGGTAACCTGTCTGGCAATGTGTAATTCGAATCGATGACAAAAGCCTTCTCATAGAATTCAATACTTGATTTGTAATTCTTCAATTTTCCATAAATGCTCCCTATGGCCAGGTAAGCATCCACATATTTATCATCTGTTTTGATGGCCTGCAATAAAAGTCCCAGTGCATTTGCATAATTACCATCCTGTGCCCTTTCATAAGCCTGGTCAAAAAGCTGCACTGCTTTCTTATTTACTTTTCCGGGATCGTAAGGTTGTGAAAAAGTAAATTGAAGTGAGAAGCAGGATATAATTAATAAAAAAAATCTTTTCATTACGGGGAATTGGAATTTATATAACGAAGCTAAAATAATTTTATTCCTTTAAAGAGAGGAAAATGTTAAAGGGAAGGTTGCCTGTTTTAAGATAAAATAATTATGCAACTGCTTTTTGATTCTTTATTTTATCAGGAAGTACCGATAAATTTATCCGAAGAACTGGTTCTCTGCTGCTTATTTTTTCCTTAATTTTCCCAGCGAAATGGAGAAACTCTCAGTTGTTATTATCACCTATAATGAAGAAAGGAATATCGGCCGCTGTCTTGATTCGGTTCAGAGCGTAGCGGACGAGATTGTGGTGTTAGATTCTTTGAGTACCGACCGTACTAAGGAGATATGCCTGCAAAGAGGAGTAAGATTTTTTGAGCAGCCATTCCAGGGGTATATCGAACAGGCCAACAAGGCACTGGATCTTGCCACATATGATTATGTTCTTTGTCTTGATGCAGATGAAACCTTAACCAAGGATCTCGAGACTTCAATCCTTAAAGAAAAGCAGGATTTTAAATATCCTGGCTATATCATGAACCGCTATTCAAATTACTGCGGTAAGTTTATTCGGTTCGGTACATGGTATCCAGACAGAAAAATGCGATTGTTTGACCGGCGAAAAGCAAGATGGACAGGCGTAAATCCTCATTCCGGTGTAAAATTTATTTCTGACGAAAAAGGAAAATGGATTAAGGGGGATATCATTCACTATTCCTATAATACGATTGAGGAGCATACCCGGCAAAACGAACGTTTCAGTACTATCTCGGCACAATCATATTTTAAACTCGGTAAAAGATCCAGCTGGTTTAAGATGACAATCAATCCCGCATGGGCTTTTATCCGTTGTTATTTAGTCAGGCTTGGATTTTTGGATGGGTATTATGGTTTTGTCATAGCAAAAAAAGTTGCTCATCTTACTTTTTTAAAATACCGGAAATTATATACTTTGCAAAAGCAAAAACGTTGAGTGAGTTTAGTAACTGCTAAGGCACATTGATATATTTATGAATCTGCAAACTCAGCTCCCATTTGGGGTTTGCTTTGATATAATCAATGATCATTGGCATCAGCTCTGCTGATTTATCCCACTCAGGCTGCAGATATAACTTGCAAGAGCTGGAAACCAATGCTGCATACTTCTCAGCCCATTCAAAATCAGATTTATTGAAAATAATAATTTTCAATTCACTGGCTAATGGAATGATTTCCGGGAGCGGGACTTTAAACTTTTTGGGAGACAGGCAAATCCAGTCCCATGTACCGCTCATCGGATGTGCTCCTGAAGTTTCAATATTTGTTTGTAAACCGGCGGCTTTTAGTTCTTTTGTTAAAGCATCAAGATTATGCATCAATGGCTCTCCACCTGTAATGATGACCAGTTTAGCAGCTGTTTTTTTAATCTCCTTTACCAGGGTTCCCACTTCATATTGGGGATGTTTTTCAGCATTCCAGCTGTCTTTTACGTCACACCATACACAACCAACATCACATCCACCCAGCCTGATGAAATAAGCAGCTTTGCCCTGGTGAAATCCTTCTCCCTGGATGGTATAGAAATGCTCCATTACCGGTAGCGTAACTGTTTTTTTCAACACTTCATTCATCTCGGTTGAGTCATTTAATGAACCAGATCAGCAGTTTAATTTTTGGTGATGCAGGAGCGATAAGTATTTTTCATCAATGCAGCAATTGTCATAGGGCCAACGCCGCCTGGTACCGGGGTTATCCAGGAGCATTTAGGAGCTACTGATTCGTAGTGAACATCCCCTTTTAATTTAAAGCCGCTTTTCTTTGCCGCATCTTCCATTCTTGTAATACCCACATCAATTACGATAGCCCCTTCCTTCACCATGTCCGCGGTGATGAATTCAGGCTTACCTAATGCCGCTACTATAATATCAGCCTGCAGACAGAATTCTTTAATGTTTTTTGTTTGGGAGTGACAGATCGTTACAGTGCAGTTACCGGGATTTGTATTGCTGCTTAATAAAATACTCATAGGTCTGCCAACAATATTGCTGCGTCCTACCACTACGGCATGTTTGCCTTTGGTATCGATTTTAAAATGTTCCAGCAACAGCATAATGCCATGAGGGGTGGCAGGAACAAAAGTGGGAAGCCCTTGCACCATATTACCCACATTAACAGGGTGAAAACCGTCCACATCTTTTTCCGGATCGATAGTATTGATCACTTCTTCGTCCGAGATATGTTTAGGTAAAGGAAGTTGCACCAATACGCCATCAATATCCGGGTCAGTATTTAGTTCCCTGATCTTGTCAAGGAGTTTTGTTTCGCTTGTCGTTTCTTCAAAATGAATAAGTGTTGATTTGAATCCTACTTCTTCACAAGCCTTTACTTTGGCGGCTACATAAGTAGCGCTGGCGCCATTATTTCCAACAAGAATAGCAGCCAGGTGGGGTATCTTTTTACCTTCGGCGTTTAGTTGTGCTACTTCGATCTTCAGTTCATCCCTGATAGACTGGGCTGCTTTCTTACCATCTAAAATTTGCATGGCGCAAAGGTAAGTGTTGTGTTGTTCTTATGATTGAGCGGTTAAAAATTCCGCTCATTTTTTTGAAACAATTACCCATCCATGTAACTTACAGCAAAACCTTATCACTTGAATCTAAGATCTGGTCTCATACTGGGTGTTATTTTCCACTTATTTTCTGTGTCTGCTGCACAAACAGTACGACGTCCGCTAACGGCCGGCTATACCGGGTTTGGGGCATATAGTTTTGATCATGCAGATATATTTTCCTTTACAGCTAACCAGGCTTCGTTGGCACAGTTAAAAAATCCCGGGGCAGGATTGTTTGGCGAAAGAAGATTTATGCTTACGGAATTGAATAACTATATGGCAGTGGCCGGGCTAATTACTTCTTCCGGCAATTTTGGTTTAAAAGCGGCTTATTCAGGATTTAGTGATTATAATGAGACACAGATAGGAGTTGCCTACGGAAGAAAGTTGGGAAATAAAACTGATATCGGTGCACAATTCAATTACAACGGGATCAATATTTCAGGGTATGGTAGTGCCGCAGCTATCAGCGTTGAACTGGGTGCTATCATACATATCACAGACAAATTTCATACAGGTGTACATATTAATAATCCTGTGGGTGGGAAATTTGGAAAAAATCAACAAGAGAAACTGCCTTCTATATATACCGCCGGATTTGGGTATGAAGCATCCGAAAAATTGTTAGTCAGTGCAGAAATTGAAAAAGAAGAGGATCAACCAGTAAATGTAAATGCTGGTTTCCAGTATAAACTTATTCCCCAGGTATTGGTGAGAGCAGGATTATCATCTGCCAACTCATCAGGCTGGGTTGGTGCAGGATTGTCAATCCGGTCATTTCGATTAGATATTATTACCAGCTGGCATCCTCAGTTAGGAATTACCCCGGGTCTTTTACTCATTTTTAATCTCGACAAGAAAGCAGAGTGAACAATATTCTGACGATAGTACTTCTCTTTTTTGCTATTCACTATGCAACATTCACTTTTTCACAAGAAATACCTGTTAGTACGGAACAGCAATTGGAAAATCTTACTGATGCTGACCAGGCAGAAACAGAGGATGATACTTACCTGCAAGACCTGGAATATTTCAGAAAGAATCCGCTTAACCTGAATATAGCTGATGCAGAAGAGTTGAAACGGCTGAGGATAATAACTGATCTCCAGATAGCTAACCTTATTTCTTATCGCAACTTGCTGGGTAAGTTCATTCATATTTATGAATTACAGGCAATACCTGCGTGGGATATTACAACGATTAAAAAAATTTTGCCTTTCATTACAATTGCCATACCGTTAAAACTTAAAGAGGAAGCAGGTAAAAGACTTATCGATGGCGGGCATAGTTTATTGTTACGCTTATCACAGGTGCTGGAAAAAGCAAAAGGATTTGATCCTTCAGCAACAGGTTCTAAATACCTTGGAAGCCCCCAAAGAATTTTTTTCCGTTACCGCTATACGTACAAGAATTTATTGCAGTTTGGTTTAACGGGAGATAAGGATGCGGGTGAACAATTCTTAAAAGGAGCACAGAAAAATGGGTTTGATTTTTACTCTTTTCACCTTTTTGTGAGGAAGATAGGAGCGATACAATCTTTAGCTATTGGTGATTTCACTGTCAACATGGGGCAGGGATTGATACAATGGCAAAGTCTTGCTTTTAAGAAAAGTGTAGACGTAATGGGGATAAAACGTCAGTCATCCCTGCTCCGGCCATATAGCTCTGCCGGTGAATTTAATTTTCATCGGGGGGCTGGTATCACTATCAGAAAAGGGAAATTTGATGCCACTTTTTTCGCTTCCGTAAGAAAGCTGAGCGCCAATTTTGCGGCTGACACTGTTAACAATGAAGATTTCATTTCCTCGTTTCTTATGTCGGGATATCACAGAACTGATAATGAAGCAGCGGACAGGAATAATCTTACACAGAATACAACAGGAGGCAATATCAGTTACCGTAAGAATAGTTGGCATATAGGGGTGAATGGAATTTATTATAGTTTTTCGTCGCCTGTCCGGAAAAGAGATGAGCCATATAATTTTTATGCAATAAGCGGGAAGCATTGGAGTAATTTCAGTATTGATTATAGTTACACTTATAAGAACCTGCATCTCTTTGGAGAAGCAGCTGCCGATAAAAATTTCAATAAAGCATTTATCAATGGCTTACTGGTAAGTGTTGATCCACGGGTAGATATTTCATTTGTTCAACGAACCATCAGTGCAGCTTACCAGGCGGTTAATGGAAATGCATTTACCGAAAATACTTACCCAACAAATGAAACCGGGTATTACACAGGAGTCAGCATTCGCCCCAGTGCCGGATGGAGAATAGATGCTTATGCAGACATTTTTGTTTTTCCGTGGCTGAAATATCTGGCAGATGCTCCGGGAAGTGGTAAAGATTTTCTCACGCAGATAACTTATACGCCTAATAAACAGGCCGAACTATTCACAAGATTCCGGGCGGAGACCAAACAGGCCAACCAGCCTGATAATAATTCTACTGCCAACTTCCTGGTTTCGATACCCCGGCAGAGTTGGAGAACACAGGTTAATTATAAACTTAATACTGCTTTGAGCCTTAGATACAGGGTGGAGTTCATGTGGTTTGATAAAAGAGGAGAAAATAGCGAAGGAGGTTTTTTAACCTTTTTTGATTTTCTTTATAAGCCTTTACTTAAACCGGTTTCAGTAGTTACCCGGTTACAATATTTTGAGACAGACGATTATAATTCAAGAATTTACGCCTATGAGAATGATGTGTTATACAGCTATTCTATTCCTGCTTTTTATGACAAGGGATTCAGGTATTATATGAATTTAAACTACGATTGGGGCAAAAAACTCTCTTTTTGGTTGCGCTGGGCACAAACCATATATAAGGACAGAAATTCCGTTGGCTCAGGCCTTGATGAAATCCCCGGAAACAGGCGTTCAGAGCTAAAATTTCAGGTCAGGTACCAGTTTTAGTACTAATGGTCGTTCAATTTTTTCGCTGCTTTTTAAGTAATTGTTAAAAAAAAAACTAACTTGCCGCAGCATTTTTAGAGGCATCTGTGTCTTTAAGAACATCCTTACCCTCGAAAATTTAACGGTTTTCCCTGATTATCAATGCTTTTAAATTTTAAAAATTAACGTTAACATGAGAAAAATCGCATCACTGTTCACGATGCTAATGCTTTTTTCTGCTTTAGCATTTGGTCAAAACCGGACGATTACCGGTACTGTGACTGATGAAACTGGCGCTCCATTACCCGGAGCATCCGTAAGAATCGAAGGAACCCGTACAGGTGTGGCTGCTGACAACAATGGTCAGTTCCGCATTTTGGCAAAAACCGGGGACGTAATTGTTGTTTCTGGTGCTGGTCTTGAAACTACTACTGTAACTGTAGGGGCCGGTAACACTGTAACTATTTCTGTTAAAAGAAATGTACTGACGGGTACTGAGGTAGTGGTAACTGCCCTTGGACAAACCCGCCAGGCAAAAGAACTTGGTTATGCAACAACCAAAGTAAAAGCGGCTGAATTGACCCAGGCTAAATCAGTAAACCTGCAAAATGGTTTAACTGGTAAGGTTTCTGGTTTGAACATTCAGACTGTGAACAATGGTGTATTTGCTGACACCAGGATCACTCTCCGTGGTATCCGCTCATTGACTGGTAACAACCAGCCGATGCTGATATTAGATGGGGTGCCCATTTCCTTAGGTTATCTGAGTTCTATCAATCCTAATGATATCGTGGATGTTACAATCCTTAAATCTGCATCAGCAACTGCTATCTACGGCCCTGATGGTGCAAATGGTGCGTTAGTAGTTACTACCAAAAAGGGCAGCAGAACAAAGCCTCAGATAAGCGTTGGACATACTGTTCAGGTTGAAAGAGTTTCTTATATGCCTGAACTGCAAACGCAGTTTGGGTCTGGTTCATCAGTGAACCAATTTGGTTATGGTGTTTACGATCCAATTGAAAACCAGTGTTACGGCGATGAATTTGATGGTTCAATGCGTCAGATTGGCCGTGATGGGCCAAACGGTGAACAATATATGGTTGAATATATGGCCCGTCCGGATGAAAAGAGGAAATTCTGGAATACCGGTATCACTAATCAAACAGATGTTTCCTTTTCAACTGGTGATTTTTATCTAAGTGCTCAGAATGTGCTAATTCAAGGCGTTATGCCAAAAGATGTGAACAGAAGGGTGTCCGTTCATATGGCAGCAAATAAAGAGTTTAATAAACTGAAAGCATCTTATAGCATTAATTATACTAAAGGTAATTATGATGTAACGGCTGGCTCCAGTTTTGGTAATGGCCGTGACTATACTGTTTACTGGAACCTGATTAATACACCGATGCAGATTCCCATTACCCGCTTTAAAAACTGGCGCGGTGCTACAGGAAGTGACGGTGGTATCAATTGGGCTAACCCTAGCTATTTTTTTAATGACTATTATTCTAACCCTTACTTCATGATTGATAATTTCAGAAGTATTGGAAGAACAGAAGATATATTTGGAAACTTCGAATTGAACTACAAAGCTACCAACTGGCTTACTTTAACCTATCGTCTTGGTGCAACTATCTCTAATGGTACAGCAAAAAGTACTGCAGGAGCCTTACAATACAATGATTTCTCAAAGGCAAGTGGAAAAGCCATTGCTCAATCTGGTGACATTGTTGCACAGGTTGCAGATGGCTCTTCTACATCAAGTCGTATAAACTCTGAATTCTTTGCTTCAATTCGCAAGAAGGCCGGAAATTTTGATTTTAATGCATTATTAGGCCAGTCTTTCCGTGAGGAGAATTCAAAAAATGTTAGCGTATCCAGCAATAACCTGGCTTTCCCCACCTTGTTTAATATTATCGGACGTAAAGGAGAACCAGGTGCATCTGAAAGTAATTTCAAATCAAGGTTACAGCGTTTCTTCGGTAAGATTTCTATTGGTTACAACAACTGGGCTTTTTTTGAGGCCACAGGTAGTTATGACCAGAATAGCCGTCTTGCTTATTTTTATGATTATGATTTTAAAGCTATCAGCTTCTTTTATCCTGGTGCCAGTCTTTCTGTATTGTTGAGTGAGGCAATCCCCGCTCTGAAAAATAGCAAGGCTATTTCCTATTTCAAAGTACGTGGAGCTATATCAAAAACAGGTAATGTGAACCTTGGTGTTCAGGCCCTGGAGAACACTTATGGTCTGGGAGGCGGATTCCCATACGGATCATTAGTAGGTTATACATCTGGTAATGTGCTTCGGTTACCTAAGTATACACCAGAATTTGTTAAGAACAACGAAATTGGTATTGAATTAGGATTCCTTAAAAACAGGATTAACTTTGAAGCAACTGCTTATACGCAAGATAATACTGACCAGATTGTACAAGTGGCTTATTCAGGAGCAACAGGATTTACCAGCGCTCTGCTGAATGCAGCTTCATTTACAAATAAAGGCCTTGAATTTGATCTCCGGTTAACACCGCTGGTTAAGATCCGTGATGTGTCTATTGATGTTAAAGCCAATTATACTTACCAGACTAACGAGGTTACCAAAATTATTGAAGGAGTAGATCAGTTAGGAATTGGAAATGGCAACTATGTTATTGTTGGTATGCCAGCATATACTTTCCAGCTCACAGATTACGTAAGAGACGATCAGGGACGGGTGATAGTTGATGCTACTACAGGATACCCGACTGTAGATCCGGTTATTAAGCCTTTTGGCCACACACAACCTAATCATTTGATTGGACTTAGTTTAAATGTGAACTGGAAAAACCTTAGCTTCAGTGCTGTAGCAGATTACCGTGGGGGAGCTCAAATTTATACTGGTAACCTTGGTACAGGTATGGACTTTTCCGGTATATCAAAAAGAAGTGGCCAGAATGCCCGTCAGCCATTTATCATGCCGAATTCTTCTTATTGGGATGGTTCAAAATATGTAGAGAACACCAATATTTATATGGTCAGTGGCGGATATAATTTCTGGTCTCAGGCAATTAACACCAGTGCTAATACAAACTATCTTGTGAGCGGTGATTTTTGGAAAATAAGGGAATTGAGTCTTACTTATAATATTCCTGCCAAATTATTTGGGTTTACCAAAAATGCTATTAAGGGTGCTACGTTTACCGTCTCAGGAAGAAATCTCTTTATGTTCCTGCCTAAGACGAACGAATGGACTGACCCTGAGTTTTCTAATACTACAGGTAATGCCCAGGGTGTAAGTGGGTTGGATAATACACCTCCAACAAGAATTTTTGGAGCCACCTTAAACCTGAACTTGTAATTCAACTTTAAATCATTAATTATTTCAAATATGAAACTTAATAGAATAATTTTTGGTGTACCCCTTGCAATACTCATTATTGTGATTGGGGCTGGTTGCCGGAAGAGCCAGTTTAACATCAACCAGAATATTAACAGTCCTACTGATAGCACTGTAACGTATGATGTTGTATTACCGGCAGCACTTCATGCATCAGGAACCATAATTGCAGGCAACTGGGGTCCTATTCAGAACTGGATGGGATTTTGGGCCCGCTCAGGCACATATGCTCCTAATGTAATTGAGGAGACTTATGAAATAACGACCGGATTTGGCAATGGTATCTGGAATGGTTGTTATGATAACAATTACGATTACCAGATAGTGCAATCAAAAGCCTCCCAGGCCGGAGCTGGTTTTTATGAGGGGATTGCCCGGATAATGAAAGCACATAATTTCCAGATATTGGTGGATGTGTATGGAAATGTTCCCTATAGCCAGGCTTTAAAAGGAGGTGCTAATCCTACCCCTGCTTATGATAAAGGATTGGATATTTATAAGGATTTATTCCGCCAGATTGATACGGGGATCTTATTAATTAGAAGAGCTGTAGTAACGTCGACAAATTCTAATAAAAATATCGCCACTAACGATATTTTATTTGGGGCAAACAAAACAAAATGGGTTCGATTTGCTAATACACTTAAATTAAGAATGTTAATTCATGCTTATGCTGAAGCAGGCATTAATAAAGCTAACGAAATAGCAGTGATTAATTCCACTTTAGACACAGCAGCGGGGAATGCCTTTTATGGCTATCTGCAGGCCGGTGAGGATGCACAGGTTCAGCCGGGTTATGCTGCAGACAAGCCTAATCCTTTTTACAACCAGTATATTTCAAATATACAGGGAACACAAACAGCCAATAATGTGTATTACAGGGCGAATGAGTGGGGAATTGATTATTATTCGTATAACGGAGATCCCCGCAGAAGCCGTTTTTATGTAGCAGGATCAGGAGGATACGTTGGGGTTGCTTACGGACTTCCTCCTATTACAGACAATGCCTCTCCTGTTTTGGCAGGGATAGGCCCAGGTGTTGGAAAGACAAACACTGCCCCACAGTGCATTCTTTCTGCTGCTGAGAGTTACTTCTTACAGGCTGAAGCCAGGTGGAGAAATATTATTACATCGGGTTCTTCAGTTGCAGCGTTGACCAACACCGGTATTGCTGAAAGTTTTCGATATATAGGCGCTGGTGATCCCTCTGGTTATATATCAGGCAATGCTGGATACTCTGATGTGGATGTAACGGCTCTTGCAAACACACCGGCAAGTGCCCCGGGTACGCAACCGGTAGGAGGACTGTTTACCATAATTTCTCAAAAATGGTTTGCATTGAATGGTGTAAATACATTAGAAGTATGGACAGACTACAGAAGATTGGGATATAATGAAGTAGTTACCAGTTCATCTGTTAACGACAGATTTGTGTATGGAGCCGGAGTTGGTTATGACCCAGGCCCTCCAATTTCTGTTTCACCTCAAAATACATCTACAAAAATACCTGTAAGGTATTTGTATCCTCAGACTGAGTACAACTACAATTCATCAAATGTTGCAGCCGAAGGAACAATTGACAGGTACACTAAAATATTCTGGGATAAAAACTAATTACTCCATTTATTAAAAATCAGAGATATGAAAAAAATTATTGTTGGTTCCTTTTTCCTTACAGTCCTGTCTTTTGTTTTTACAGGCTGTTTGAAAGATAAGGGCTTTGATAACTACGAGTACGGGATTAACGACCCGGACACTCAACCTCCGGGTGTTGGTTTCCCATTTGGCTCAAAAGCCAAAAATGATGTGGGAGTCGACGTTTCAGGTTCCGTTCAGACTATTGAGAACCTCGTATATGTAAATTTAGAGGCCGGTACTACTCCATCAGCTGATATTAATGTTACCATCTCTAATAATACAACTGCCTTACTTACTGCATATAATACAGCAAATGGCACAGCTATTCAGGCGCTGCCTACTGCCTTATGGAATGTTGCTACAACTATTACCATTCCGGCGGGAGGACGTAATGCAACTGTACCATTAAACATTACGAGCACTTTGAGCCTTGATCCTAATGTGCAGTATGCTGTAGGTCTTACTATTACTGCTGCAGATGGCAACTATAAGATTGCTGAAAATCTGAAAAATCTATTTATCGTAATAGGGGTTAAAAACCAGTATGATGGTAAGTATACAATGAAGGGTCAATTCTATCACCCAAGCCTTCAGCCTGATTTTGGTCCACATACACTTAGCGTGGAATTACATACATCAGGTCCGAACTCGGTTCGTTTATACTGGCCATTAGTTAGTGGGTATAATACCCCGCTTACCAGTGGTGGCGGACCAGCTTGTTGCTTTGCATCACAGGAACTTTCTATTGATGTAACCCCCGGCACTAATGCTGCTTTACCTTATAATTCTGCTGCTGGCGGACTAACTTATCAGGTAGTTACTGGTTATGGCCCAAATACATATAATAACAGATGGGATCCAGTTGAGAAGAAGTTTTATGTGGCTTGGGGCTATAATTTGCCTGCAAGTGGTGTTATTGCAACACCCCCCGGCGCTTCTGCCCGTGCATGGATTGATACATTGATAAGAACTGGCCCGAGATAATTATTACTTACCGGTTCAATTATATTTTTAATAAATGAAGTTCAGGGGAGATGAATATTGTATATTCATCTCCCCTGTTAATTTTGCAAAGTGAAAAGAGTCTTAGCTCCTTTTTTGGGTACTGTACTAGTCTTAGCGACCATGTTATATGTATCCCGTTATAGCAGTAATGCTTCACCGACCAGGGGTGATCTTCCTCAAATCTTTTTTTTGCAGAAAGACAGTATACAGACTGAATTGTTTACCGTACTTACAGAAAACCAGCCTGTTGTTTTAGTTTTTTTTAACTCAACATGCGATCACTGCCAGGAATTTGCAAGGGAATTAATTATGAAGAAAAGGCTGTTACAAAATGTATCCATTATTATGCTATCGGCAGAATCATTGAAAATAGTTCATGATTTCTATGTAAGTAATTCGTTATCAGAAATTAAGAACCTGGTAACAGGGAAAGATCACTTGGCTAAAGGGCAACAACTATTCGGGTTTGAGAGTTATCCCTTTTGCGTTGTATATAATGAGAAACGCCAGTTTATACGTTCTTTTCAACGTAATTTTAACGTAGATTCTCTTGTTATATCAATTCAGAGTGGCAAAAGAGATTAATTTTATTTCCCGGAAATCTGTTTATCTGCAATATGAATTTTAATAAGTAAAACAAAAGGCATATGAAATTATTCCTGTTATCATCAATGCTGTTTCTTTTGTTTCTACAGTTTCCAGTTTTTTCAATAGCACAGCAATTACAGCATCCTGTGGCACTTTCTGCCAATTCAAATACAATGGTATCAAGGGCTCCTGACAGCCGCGGGTGGACAGATCCGGCGTTAAATCACAACAAGCTAATCCAGCAGCAAAACGGCGGGGATGGTACATATAAACTAATTGGTACATATAAAGTAATAGGTACCCAGTTTTTGTTTGGAGAACATCACAAGGGTGATATGTTTGCCAAAGAAGCAAAGGCTTATAATGTTTATCTCAGCTATAATACCTACAACCAGGAAGTGGAGTTTTATTCTACTTCCAACCCGGATAAACCATTGGTGAGGGAACCGGGTACTCTTGATTCTTTTACCATACAGGAAAATATCAACCTTGGCATTACCAGGCCTTTACGGTTCATTTATGGTTCATTCCTGGGAGAAAAAGAGAAATATTATTACCTGGAAATATACAAAGGAGAAAAGTATAGTCTTTATAAAAGGTATAAATCGGGACTGGACTATGTTTCAAATAACCTGGCCCAGCCGGAACTCCGCCAGTTTGACCTTCAGTATGAATATTATTACTTCAATGTTTCCACTAACTCACTAAAAAAGATAAAGCCGAATGCTACGGCTGTTATAAGAGAATTCAGGCAGGTAAAAGATCTTTCGGCTGAGATAAACCATGATATGTTTACTATTAATCCTGAGGAGGGATTTAAAAAAGCATTCGGATCGTTGAACAGATAAAAAAAATAATAATGAAAATTACCAGGTATATACTTTTTGCATGTTTGTTTTTAATACAGTTTGAGAGTATTTCTTTCGCACAGGCGGGGATAACACCCACAGTGGGGTGGGTAGATCCGGCAATGAATCATAACAGGCTTATCCGGGAACAAACAGGGGATGGAGTATATAAGATGATCGGGACTTTTAAAGTTATAGGCACTTCTTATCTGTTTGGAGAAAGAAATAAGGGAAATCTTTTTTCTGCCGAGGCAAAAGCGTATAATATTTCTATCAGTTATAATACCTATAACCAGGAGGTGGAGTTTTACTCTGCCGCCAACACAGATAAGCCACTGATAAAAGAACCGGGCACAGTTGACTCTTTTATTATAAATGAAAATATCAGCTTAGGCATACTTAGTCCGCTGAAATTTGTATATGGTACTACTATCGGAAGTAAGGATAAATTTTATTTCCAGGAGTTGTTTGCCGGTAAAAAATTCAATTTGTACAAAAGGTATAAGTCGGACTTAGGTTATGTTTCTACAAACTATATTCAATCAGAACTACGCCAGTTTGACCTGCTTTTTGATTATTATTATACTGACAATGAAGGGAAAGCCATAAAAAAACTTAAGTCAAATATCAACAATATTATTAAAGAATTCAAGAGCATAAAGGATATTTCTTCGGTATTAACCAATGATGCTTTTGCGGTAAACCAAGATGAGGCGTTGAGAAAGGCATTTGAATATTTAAATAACTAATTCTAATTATTGTATATGAATGATCAGCAGCATGTGCCCAACCAGTTAAATATTGAGATATCCGAGGAAGTGGCAGAGGGGTCTTATGCTAACCTCGCTATAATAACCCATTCTCATGCAGAATTTGTAATTGATTTTGTAAATGTGATGCCGGGCACTCCTAAAAGTAAAGTGAAGTCAAGAATTATCCTGACACCGCAGCATGCCAAGCGTCTGATGAAGGCACTGACAGAGAATATCCAGAAATACGAAACTGTAAACGGAGCTATTAAGGACCTGGAAGAAATACAATTGCCACTGAATTTTGGCGGTCCCACTGCACAGGCATAATGTCTTTTAAACCAATTAGCCCAGGTTGACAACGCTGAGGTTACAATAGTCCTTCATCTGCAAAACTGAAGAAGCCATCATCACTTACGATGATATGATCCAACACTGTTATATCAAGGAATCTGGCTGCCTCTTTTATTTTAGCAGTTAATTGTTCATCGGCCCGGCTTGGTTTCAGGCTTCCTGAGGGGTGGTTATGACACAGAATAAGGTTTACAGCATCTTCCTCTAACGCTCTTCGCAGAATTATTCTTGGATCAGCTACCGTGCCGGTAATTCCACCTTCACTGACGATCTCAAAATGATTGATCTTGTTGGCCCTGTTCAGGTAAAGAACAGCAAAAACTTCATGCCTGTAATCTTTTAGCCTCGTTTGCATATAGGCAGCAATATCACTACTTGTTTTTACAAGGGTCTTGTTAAGTGAAGAGGCAGCCTGCCTTCTTCTCCCAAGTTCCAGGGCTGCTGCAATGGTAATAGCTTTGGCTTCCCCGATTCCTTTTATTTTCATCAGGTCTTTTATTGACAATTTGCCTAATTCAACAAGGTTATCCTGTCCCAGTTTCAGCACATCTTTGGCGAGGTCAACAGCAGATCTTTGCCTGGTTCCGTTATGAATGAGGATAGCCAGCAACTCAGAGTTGCTGAGGTTTTCTGCACCTGAGTATAGTAATTTTTCTCTTGGTCTATCGTCTTTTGACCATTGCTTAATTGAGTACTTGTGCTCTTGCATGAAACAAGATTAGCCAATAATTTTATCCCTATCAATACCATTTAGTGGTATTGGTTAAAAAAGCTGCCAAATCCGCCCTATTAAAAAACGTAAAATCTGATTGATTATGAAAACCAAGACCTTTACCCCAATGGGATCCCTGCATCCAATCCTTTTCTTTGTAGTTGTTTATGTAGTGGCGTTGTTGTTGTCAATTTTTATTTGTTCATCACTTTTTTACACCTTTAATTCCTCTTCCAGTTCAACAAGTAGTATTGAAACTAAGCGGGAAGTACCCCGAAATCCGGTAGTGGCTGCCAGTACTGTTGCCTTACAGCGGTAATCCTGTTTCAAGTCAATTTTTTTCTGGCTTGCTTGCGGTGATTGCGGTGAGAGTAATATCTTCGCCGCACATTTTCCCGCCATGCAATACGCTAAAATCTTCGCTGGAACCGGCTCGCAACAGCTGGCCGAGCAAATCTGTAAACGATATGGTACAAAACTGGGTAAGGTTAATATCCAGCGTTTCAGTGATGGGGAAATAAGCCCCATATTCCTTGAGAGTGTAAGAGGAGATTATGTTTTCCTTGTTCAAAGCACTTTTTCGCCTGCCGAAAACCTGATGGAACTGCTGCTGATGATTGATGCAGCCAGGAGAGCTTCAGCCTATAAAGTAATTGCCGTTATCCCCTACTATGGATATGCCCGCCAGGATCGTAAGGATCGTCCCAGGGTAGCAATAGGCAGTAAACTGGTAGCCAATATGTTAGTAGCCGCCGGGGCCGACAGAGTCATTACGATGGATCTTCATGCCCCACAGATCCAGGGCTATTTTGATATCCCCGTGGACCATTTAGACAGCCATGCAGTTTTTATCCCTTATATAGAGAATCTAAGGCTGGAAAACCTTACCTTTGCCGCCCCTGACGTAGGAGCAACAAACCGCATCAGGGAGATTGCCAGTTATTTTAATGCAGAAATGGTGATCTGTGATAAGCACCGTAAAAGGGCTAATGAGATTGCCAGTATGGTGGTGATAGGTGATGTAACAGACAGAGATGTGGTTTTGATTGACGATATCTGTGATACAGGAGGCACACTGGCAAAAAGCGCAGGTCTTTTAAAAGAAAAAGGGGCAAGAACGGTAAGGGCTTTAATTACACACCCGGTATTAAGTGGTAAAGCTTATGAGAATATCGAAAACAGCGTACTCGAAGAACTAGTAGTGTGCGATACGATACCGGTAAAAAAAGAAAGCCCGAAAATAAAAGTAGTGAGTGTGGCGGAACTCTTTGCCGTAGCTATCCGAAATGCATATGAAAACAAGAGTATAACAAGCCTGTTCATTCATTCACAGAGAAGAGATAAGTAAACAATAAAATAACAATAAACATGAAATCAATTACAATCGAAGGTAGTCTGAGGACCGGATTCGGCAAAAGCGCCACCCGAGAACTCCGCTCTCAGGAACTGGTGCCCGGTGTAATTTATGGCGGCTCACAGGAGATCAACTTTTATGCTCCTGCTGCAGCTTTCAAAAATTTAGTGTACACACCAAGTTTCCAGATCGCAGAAGTAAAATTGGATGGCAAAACTTACAGAACCATCATGAAAGACCTCCAGTTTGATAAAGTAGATGATAAACTGATCCACGTAGATCTGCTGGAACTGGTGGATGATAAAAAAATGATTGCAGAGATTCCTTTAAAATTTGTTGGCACTTCTAAGGGAGTAAAAGATGGTGGTAAGCTTATTACTAAAATGAAGTCACTTAAAGTAAAGACATATCCCAAGTACCTGAAAGAACAGATAGAGGTGTCAATTGACGATTTAGAGCTGAATGGAAATATAAGGGTAGAGGATGTTAAGGAAGAACATTATGAGATACTGAATTCTCCCCGTATTCCAATCGCTTCAGTTGTATTGACAAGGCAATTGAAGCAGGAAGAAGCTGCGACACCTGCCGCCGGAGCAGCTGCACCTGCCGCTGCTGCACCTGCCGCTGCTGCACCTGCTGCGAAAGCAAAGAAGTAATCTTTTTCTGTAAGAACATTCAAACCCGTACCGATTGCCATCGGGACGGGTTTTTCATTTAGTAAATCCGATATTTGGCCTGTGTAAATACTTGTATGAAATTTCTTATTGTTGGTCTCGGAAATATTGGTGACGAATATGCCCACACAAGGCATAATATCGGTTTTGATGTGGTAAATGCCTTTGTGCAAAAACATGGTGCTGCCTTCAGGATTGACAGACTGGCTTATGTAGCGGATATTAAGTGGAAGGGGAAATCCTTTGTCTGTATCTGTCCTACCACTTATATGAACCTAAGCGGCAAAGCTGTAAAATACTGGATGGATAAGGAGAAAATAACCCTTGCTAACCTGCTGGTAATTGTAGATGACCTGGCATTGCCGTTGAGCAAAATACGGGTAAAACCTTCCGGAAGTGATGCCGGGCACAATGGTCTGAAAAGCCTGCAGGAAGTACTGGGAACCAAAGAATATCCCAAATTAAGGTTTGGCATAGGAAATGACTACCCAAAGGGACATCAATCAGATTTTGTGTTAGGTAAGTGGAAAAAGGAGGAGGAACCACTGGTTAAACAAAAGATTGAGAAGGCTGTAGAAGTGATTGAAATATTTGCCACACAAGGTCTTACCACAGCTATGAACCAGGTAAATAATAAAGAGTTTTCGTTATGAGAAATCAGATGGATTACTTATTTTAGCACTCCTGACTCTCTCCCCGGATGGCGTCTGATTGGTTTACTAAATTATCCGGGGAAATCCAATATACATATTGATTGCCACTGAATATATGGGATAACAGCCCTATGGTAAAGTATCCGATGTATTTATTAAAATGTGACTTCCTGTTATGAAAATTTTCTGTGTTGGCCGTAATTATGTTGCACATGCAAAAGAGCTGGGTAATGAAGTACCGGATGAACCCGTTATTTTCATGAAACCCAAAAGTGCTTTACTGCAACCTCATACGCCTTTCTACTACCCTGAATTTACCAACGAGCTTCACTATGAATGCGAACTGGTATTGCGTATCAGCAAAAATGGAAAGTATATCCAGGAAAAATTTGCTAATAAATATTATGATGCCATTACAGCGGGTATAGATTTTACGGCCCGTGATATTCAGAATGAATTAAAGGAAAAAGGACTACCCTGGGAAAAGGCCAAAGCCTGGGATAATTCTGCTGTAATTGGTAAATGGGTTCCTCTGGCAAATATTAAAAACAAGAAAGATATTAATTTCTGCTTGTACAAGAATAAAGAATTGATGCAACAGGGTAATTCTGCCAATATGATCCACAACTTTGACAAGATCGTTTCCTATATCTCAAACTATTTTTCTGTGAATATTGGCGATATTATTTTTACAGGAACTCCGGCGGGAGTGGGAGAAGTGGTGGTAGGAGATGAACTCGAGGGATTTATTGAGGATGACAGCATGTTTACACTTGAAGTAAAATAAAATCTGACTAAGAATATTCTATTTCCGGAAGGAAAACCAAAACCAACTGCAAACCACAAAGGCCATTCGTTCAAAAACGAATGGCTTTTCTTTTACAGGGATATGCTTTCCCTTATTTTTGTTTATTGCTAATGTTTACGCTTAATGATTGATACTGACATATTACTTCGGGCCTACCGCTATATGAGCCAGGTAAAAGTGATGGCTGAAACCTATGAGGCTAATCGCTCTGTTTGCAAGTATGTTCATTCCACGTCAAGGGGGCATGAGGCAATACAACTGGCAACAGCTTTTCAGTTGCAGTCGCAGGATTTTGTAAGTCCTTATTACAGGGACGAAAGCATGTTACAGGGACTTGGATTTACTCCTTACCAGCAAATGCTGCAATTGCTGGCAAAGGCAGACGATATTTTTACAGGAGGCCGTGAGTATTATTCTCACCCCAACTATAAAGGAGATGATAAACCGGTGATCATTCATCAAAGCAGTGCTACCGGTATGCAGGCTATTCCCACAACAGGCATTGCACAAGGTATCAGGTTTTGGGAAAAATCAAATCCCGGGCGACTGAAGAAAGGAGTAAACGGAGAATTGCCGATCGTTATTTGTTCAATGGGTGATGCCAGTGTAACTGAAGGGGAAGTAAGCGAGGCCATGCAGTTTGCTGTACTAAAGCAACTACCTGTTATTTATTTAGTGCAGGATAATAACTGGGGTATCAGTGTATCTGCCGGTGAAGCGAGATCGATGAATGCTTATGAATATGTTGCAGGCTTTAAGGGAATGAACAGGGTGCAGGTTGATGGAAGTGACTTTGAAGCTTCTTACAGGGTGATGAAAGAGGTTTGCGATTTTGTAAGAAGAGAAAGGAAACCCTGCCTTGTACATGCTGAAACGCCATTGCTTGGTCATCATACAAGCGGTGTACGAAAAGATTTTTACCGCAGCCAGGTAGATTGGGAAAAGCATGAAAAAAATGATCCTGTTCCGCAATTAAGAAAAAAATTAATAGAAAGAGGAATAACAGAACCGGAATTACAGCAGATAGAGAAAGAAGCTGCTGAAAGGATAGATGCGGATTTTAAAAAGGCCATAGCAGCACCAGAACCTGACCCGGCATCAGTAACTCAACATGTTTTTGTGCCTACTCTGGTAGAGGAGGAAAAAGGGGAACGCAGCCCGGCTAATGCAGAAAAAGTACTGATGGTCGACGCCGCTTTATATGCTATCAGGGAGCTGATGGAAGATAACCCGGAGATGATCTTGTACGGCCAGGATGTAGGTAAACGATTGGGTGGTGTATTTCGTGAAGCCGCTACACTGGCTGAGCAGTTTGGCGAACACCGGGTTTTTAATACTGCTATACAGGAAGCCTTTATCGTTGGTTCTACAGTGGGACTGAATGCTGTGGGCATTAAGCCAGTGGTGGAAGTACAGTTTGCGGATTATATCTACCCGGGATTTAACCAACTGGTGACAGAGATATCAAAGAGCTGTTACCTGACTTGTGGCAAGTTTCCCGTATCCATGGTCTTGCGGGTGCCCATCGGGGCATACGGAGGTGGAGGACCATATCATAGTGGTAGTGTGGAAACCACTTTGCTTTCCATTAAGGGAATTAAAGTAGTGTACCCATCTAACGCAGCAGATATGAAGGGCCTGATGAAGGCAGCTTTTTATGATGGAAACCCTGTTGTAATACTGGAACATAAAGGACTTTACTGGAGTAAAGTTCCTGGTACCGATGAAGCTAAAACCATTGAGCCTTCAAGAGACTACATCATTCCGCTTGGTAAAGCAAGTGTTGTTATTAAAGCCTCCGATGCAGCGATGGCTAATGGTGAAAGTTGTTTAGTTATTACATATGGCATGGGAGTGTACTGGGCCAAGGCAGCAGCAAAGAAATTTAATCAGCAAATTGAAGTAGTTGACCTGCGGACACTTTACCCGTTGGATGAAGAACTGATCTTTGAGAGAGTAAAGGCACATGGCAAATGTTTGGTGCTGACCGAAGAACAGCAAAACAATTCATTTGCAGAAGCATTAGCCGGACGTATTTCCAAACATTGTTTTACATCGTTGGATGCCCCTGTTGAAGTTGTAGGAGCATTGAATCTCCCCGCTGTACCGATGAATATGGGATTGGAGCAAGCGATGTTGCCGAATGCAGAGAAGCTTGCAATCGCTTTAAAACAATTATTAAATTCCTGATTTAAGTTTTGCCAAAGCCCAATAGGTCCAAATTTCTTGCCGCGGCCTTAAGGCCCCGGCAAGAAAAAACTCTATTTCAGATTCAATTTTATCTGTAACTCCTCAAATTGTTTCTCATCAATCGTTGCAGGCGCATCGAGCATCACATCTCTTCCTGAATTATTCTTTGGAAATGCAATAAAGTCCCGGATACTTTCGCTGCCACCGAGGATAGCGCAAAGCCTGTCGAAGCCGAAGGCAATACCACCATGGGGTGGAGCACCGTATTCAAAGGCACCAAGTAAGAAACCAAATTTGTGCAGCTGTTCTTCTTTGTCCATACCGAGTGCTGCAAACATTTTTTCCTGTAGCTCCCGCTGGAAAATACGGATAGAACCACCTCCGATTTCATTTCCATTCAGTACCATGTCATAGGCATTGGCTTTGATATTGGCATAGGGATGTTTTAAATATTCAGCAGCATTTTCAATAACAGGGTTATTATTGATCATTGTTTCAATCTGTGCAGGTTTGGGTGAAGTAAACGGATGGTGACGGGCTACCCAACGATTTCCTTCCTCATCATATTCAAATAACGGGAAGTCAAGCACCCAAAGCAATTTAAA
This sequence comes from Bacteroidota bacterium, assembly GCA_029558715.1. GTDB lineage: Bacteria > Bacteroidota > Bacteroidia > Chitinophagales > Chitinophagaceae > JJ008. The sequence goes on from JAKQEA010000176.1 coordinate 36,338, forward strand.
TTCGTTGTCTTTTCGCATGCCTAAACGATTGGCCATTTCCATGCGAAGATCGCTGATGGCTTTCCTCGTCCTTTCTTCTGCACCTGCAAGAATCAGTACTAAATCACCTGCTTTTGCATTAGCTCCATCAGCAATGGCTTTCAATCTTTCTTCACTATAAAATTTATCTGCACTGCTTTTAAATGTTCCGTCCGTATTTACTTTGATAAACACAAGCCCCTTCATTCCTACCTGTGGACGTTTTACCCACTCTGTTAATTCATCTGTTTGTTTGCGGCTGTATTCGCTGCAGCCCGGAACAGCGATAGCCAATACTGTTTCTGCTTCATCAAACACTTTGAAATCAGCACCGTTTATTAAATCAGCTCTGTTTTTTTTATCTGTATAAACGGTGGCAGGCTTTTTCAGATTCAGCAGTTTCATATCGAAACGGATATCCGGCTTATCGTTGCCATAATTCCACATCGCATCTTCCCATGTCATGCGTTGTACGGTCTCTGTATAATCAATTCCTTTTACTTCCTTAAAAATGGATTTGATCATCCCTTCAAACATGTTAAGGATATCTTCCTGTTCCACAAAGGCCATCTCACAGTCTATCTGGGTGAACTCTGGCTGACGGTCTGCTCTCAGGTCTTCATCACGGAAACATTTTACTACCTGGTAATACCTGTCGTAACCACTTACCATTAATAACTGTTTGAAAGTTTGGGGTGATTGTGGTAATGCATAAAATTGACCAGGATTCATTCTTGATGGAACTACGAAATCCCTTGCGCCTTCAGGTGTTGATTTGATAAGGAAGGGCGTTTCTATATCCATGAAATTATGCTGGTGCAAATAATTCCTGGCAGCCCGGTTTACTGCATAGCGGAGTTCAAGATTTTTCTTTACTGCGTTTCTTCTCAGATCAAGAAAGCGGTATTTCATCCTCAGGTCATCACCGCCATCGGTATCATCCTGTATGGTGAAAGGAGGAACGGCTGATTTATTTAAAATTTTGAATGAGGAAACAATTATTTCAATATCTCCGGTTGGAATATTTGGGTTTTTATTACTCCTTTCATTCACGGTTCCGGTTGCCTGTAAAACAAATTCACGGCCAAGTGGATTCTCTTCCAGTTGTTTGTTCAGTTCTTCCCCAAACAGAAGTTGGGTAATACCATAGCGGTCACGAATATCCACAAAGGTGATGGCTCCGAATTTTCTTACGGTTTGTACCCACCCCGCCAGGGTTACTTCTTTTCCTTTTTGCTCAATTCTTAATTCGCCACAGGTATGAGTTCTGTACATTTTTTGTCCTTTTTCTGAGGCGCAAAGATAGCCCAGAGAGCTTATTTACGGGTGTTTTGCAATGCTTTTAAATACAGTTATTTTCGCTTGACATAGAGTTTGAGTGTATATGCCACCACCTGATACTACCTATATACCCGGGCAAACTGGACCTCCTCCTTTAACAGGAGATCCTTATATCGATTCGGTAGTACAGACTTATTGGACTGGTGACGAAGTGACTAAGTCTGAAAATAAAGAAGGTGGACTTTCGGCTGCTGAAGTTTTTTTTATGCTTCTTATGGGAGTTTTCTTTGTTATGATTAACAAAGGAGCAGAAATCTTTCCTGGGATTATAGGAAAAAGAAGACTCGCTTCAAAAATTAAGAAAATGTATACTGCCGATGGCACAAAATATCATAAATGGCTTCTTTCTTTTAACCCATATTACAAATCTTTACCGGAAGGGGTAAAGCATCGGTTCCTGGAACGAACATTGCATTTTGTCAGTGAAAAACAGTTCAAATTTCATTATATGGAACCTGCTGAACATATTCCTGTGCTGATAGCAGGGGCGGCAGTACAGCTTACATTCGGGTTGAAAAACTATATGCTGGATCATTACCCAGTCATTCATGTCATAAGGAAGGAATATGAAAGGAAGGCTGACCGGGAAACATATTACGGGCATGTAAGCAGGAGTGGCATCTATATTTCATGGAGCCATTTTCTGGCAGGATACAGTGATTATTCAGATTCTGAAAATGTGGGTCTGCATGAAATGGCGCATGCTCTGCAGTTTGATGCCTATTTGGGACTTGAAGATGTTCATGACAGGAATTTTAAAGAAAGGCTGAATGCTTTTTCCGATGAGGGGCGTCCCATTTTCAGAGCTATGCGAAAGGGGGCCAGTCATCTTCTCGATGATTATGCTACTACTAATTTTGATGAGTTTTGGGCTGTATCAGTTGAAACTTTTTTTGAAAACCCGGTTATTTTTAAAGATAGATTACCGGGCCTGTACCAGGAGATTAGTGAACTATTAAACCAAGATCCGCTTCTGGAGTATAAAGTGGTTGACCCGGATCTATTGTAAATCAGTTTTACATAGTAACAGTCTGGTTTCTTTTTATATCCCGTGGACGCTGTACCGCATAATAATATGACAATATCAAAGCACCTGTAAAAAAAGGAATTAAAGCAAGGTGCTTACCAGTGAATTCATTCCAGACAATCATCTCGTCAAAATGAAAGAACTCGCTGATCATCCAGTAACCATTAGCGCAAATCCAGAAAGTGATAGCCAGGTTATGTGCAAGCTCTGCTTTAATATGACGGGTTCGCCAGGCAATGATTATTGAAATTGTAAGCGTAGGGATGAACATGGCAAGACCCAATTCCCGCCAGATCATACACCAGCTGATATCTTTCACCAGCCAGAAAACGATATGCATATTTTCCATCCTGCGGTAGCGGGAAGGAATACTATAGAATAATTCGTTGGTTTGTTTCATTGCCATTTTATTAATAGCAGGAAGTTAAGAAATGTTGCGGGAAAGTATTCTGCTGAACCTGTTTACATCCGCCTCCGGGTGGATAGGATGATTGTACAGCATGTGATCAGCCATTTGCCGGGCAAAAAAAGGCGCCAGGGAAGACCCCTTTGTTCCCATTCCATTCAGAATGCCGATAGCCGGGTAAACCGGGTGCAAACCAACAAACGGCCTTCTTTCAAGTGTAGCGGGACGAATACCGCAATGATGTGCGGCAATTGTGAAAGGTACTTTTAGCCAGTCCCTGAGTAATTGCTCAGTTTTCTCCCTGAATTCTTTTGTCGGCTGATCTGTATCAAATTCCCAATGATAGTTTGAACCGACCCACCACATGCCGGGTGTGGCCAGCGGCACCATTATCATTCCTTTTTTATAAATATGATTAGTGGGCAGGCCAGGAATTTCTGCAATGAGTAATTCTCCCTTATTTGGAGCAAAGGGCAGCAACTTAAAATAAGGATTATTGCCACCGTCATATCCGTCACAGAAAATAATCTTTTCAGCAACGATATCTTTGTACTGAACGGAAGTTGCTGTCAGGGAAAGATTATCTATATCAAATTGTTCTTCAATCAAAACAGAACCTGATTTCAGTTTTTGTCTCCAGGCAGGAATAATGTTTTCAAGGTGGGCAATGTAAACAGGTTTTACTTCGCCACATCCCAATTCATAATGAAACAATGATGTAAAGTGATTTTGATCAGGATAGTCGAATACGAAATTTCCTTTTTCCTCAATCCGTTTCTGGAAACTCAGTTTCATTTGAGGGCTTGGAAAAAAATCAATGACACTTTTTGTCGAAATAGCAGAAATATCCAACTCGTTGCCTAATTGATTATAAGACTGCCAGGCAAAAGGAAGTATTTCGTCTGCCAGCCATACTTCCACATGGCGACGCCCTGTAACCGGGTTAATAATTCCGGCGGCCAGGCGGGAAGAAGCATTGGGCTTATTGTTGTCAATAACCAGAAATGACTTTCCTTCTTTTTGCAGGTAATAACTAAGCCATGTTCCTGAAATTCCCTGACCGATAACCAGATAATCAATATACATATTGCAAAAATAGGGTTGCCAAAAAATCACAAAGACATATAACTTTTTGTATATGTCTTTGTGATAAATTTTTCTTCATTCAACGGTTATGCGTACTCCCTCGGAGTGTGATGAGAATTCAGGTGCATACATGCATTGTATAGAGGTGATTCCATTGCTGAAATTACCTGCATGGGTTGCAAACAAAGTGTATTCAAATACATAAGTGCCTTTCCGCAGGTAGTTAAAAAAGAAATTGGTGCTGGCATCTTTGGTGCTTTCGTAATAGCCCAATCCTCCCTGCCATTTGTATTGGCTCAATACATTCACAGGCTCCAACGCTGAAGCCCGCATGTCTTTCATATGGACATATTCCATATCACGGTCCACCCTCAACTCTACTCTTACTTTTATTTTGTCACCTACTTTGATAGCATCGCCGTCGTTTACTGGTGTTATTACGGGTCCCCGGTCCGTATTCCCTTCTACAAACAGTTTCTTTGATAATTTTAATGGGGTAGTGGCAGTGGTTATTTTATCAAGGTCTTCGAAATACTGCCAGTAAATGCCACCCCAGGATGCCTGGTTAGCTGGTTGATTTGTTGATTGGGAAGGTGGGTGGGTTACCTTTACAATTATATTTCCCATTTGTGGCGCTACATTCTTGTCGTCAATCACTTTCTTGAAATAACCGGTTCCGGCTTCCTGTTTGTTATCGGTTGATTTAACAGAGAGATTTCCCAGCGTTACTTCTACTAAAGGTTCTTCACTTAGCCACTCTGTGCCTTGTAATAATAACGCATAACATGCCTCTGCTGTGGCTTTCGTAGTTTTCCAGTTATTGGTTTGTTTATTTTTTAATAACCATGTTCTCAGGTCATCTACTGTTTTTGAATCTTTCGCCACTTCCTGGAATGTTTCAATCAGTAATGAGTGGGTTTCTATCGGCATTTCGTACCAGAACCAGCCGTATCGCTGATCTTTCCAGTGCATACCCATTTCTTCGTTTGTAATCGAGGTTTCTTTCAATGATTTCAGAATCGCAGCCGGGGTTTTTGTATCAGCAGTTCTGTGCAGCGCCAGTGCTGCCATTCCCTGCATATATTTACTTTGCCCAACCCATGTTTGCTGCATTCTGCCGCGGAAATAAGTATAAGCCGTTTGAGATGTTTTGGCTATTTCATATTCAGGGAAGAAACTACGCATATACAGGTATTGGATAGTGGTATGGCCCGGAGTATATTTTTTCAGATCGGTTTTATACTTTACCAGTTCATCATAATCCTCCTTTATCTTTTTATCTAAGTAAGGAATAGCAGTTGAAAGAATGGCTTTCAGTTTAGTCTCTTGCCCGGCTGCAATGCCTTTTAGTTTTTTCAAATGACCGATACCTGTAACAATGTATTGTGTAATGTAACGATCATCCGGCCCACCGGTAAACCATACAAAGCCGCCATTGCTGCTTTGCATTTGTTTCAGTTTCTCATAGGAGCTGTTAAGCTGCTCACTCATTTTCATCATATCAAACAGCAGGGCGATATTCCTTTTTTGTTCCGTTTCATTTTTTGCCTGCAATACCCAGGGTGTTTCTTCCAGCAATACAGCTTTCAGTTCCTGGTTCTTTTGCAGATTACTTATTAAAGCCGCAGTATCTTTTATTTTCCATTGTTCAAATACCTGTTTGATCTTTGGTGATGAGTTAGCAATATAACTGGCCAATGAATTGGCATAATAACGGTTCCAGGTTTGTTCCGCACATTCATATGGGTACTCCATCAGGTAGGGCAGTGCCTGTACAGCATACCAGGCAGGATTGGAAGTGTATTCGACTGTTAATGCATGGTGTTGCAATGATTCACTGCTGCCGCTTTTCAGCAGTTTTTCAAAAGTAAAATTCTTTGTTCCGCTGCCACGCATTGGTAAAGGCATTGTCTCTGTAACCAGCATCCTGTTGGTAAGAACAGGCATAGCATTTTCTTCCCCATCACTGTAATTACCAGCTTTGGCAACAACCCTCCATACCAACGCTTTGTTGAATAAGTAGGGTACTTCTATCGGGAATTTTATGGCTTCACTTTGTCCGGCCGCTACGGTGAAATATTGGTTAGGAAATGAATTGCGGAACCAGCCATCCACCGGCTGGTTAGTAGTGGCATCGAACAACTGCAATTCGGCTGTGCCGGTAAGTTCTTTATCAGTAAGGTTAACGATCTTGGAACTGAATTCCATTTTATCACCTTCCCGTAAAAATCTTGGGGCATTGGGCTGCACCATCAGTTCTTTTTGTGTAACAATTTCTTTGGAACTGCTGCCAAAAGCGGCTTCTTTAGTATGAGCCAGTGCCATGAATTTCCACTTTGTCAGTGCTTCTGGCATAGTAAAGGAGAATTCAATAGCACCGGTACTATCTGTTTTTAATTCAGGGAAGAAGAAAGCAGTTTCGTTGAAATTTTTTCGAATTTTGACATTACCAGATTGTTGTGTTGTGCTTGACTTGTCGAATTTATCAATAATACCATCTCCATTTTTTTCTTTTTTAGTTACGGTATAGCCAACTACTTTGTCAATACTTTTCATGTCATATACAGGAACTGTATCAACATTGGCATTTGCTTCTAGTGCAACTGATCTTGATATTGGAAGTGTTTTATACGGATTGTATCCAGTTGAATAATAGTTATCGTTTCCTACAAATAGATAATCATATCGCTTGTCAACATACTTTTCTTGCTGTTCATCAATATACCGTTGAGTAGATTGGACCTGAACGAAATTCTGAGAACCATTCCAGCTAAAACCACCATAGCAGCAAGGCCATATTCCAGGTTTGTTCCAGTAATGCGTTATAAACTGATCTAATGACGCATCATACATTTCGGCCAGCATTTCAGCCGCTGCTATTTCTTTTTTATAGCCAGTAATTTTTACTTTCCATTTTTCTTCACTGCCGGGTAGTGTTTTATCCCGGTAGGTAGCATATTCAATACTCAATTCTTTATTAGTCCATGGTACGCTGATAGTCTGGTTTAACTGGTAAAAACGATTATGCTTAACAAACACCCAGCCCACACCATAGCCACCACGGTCTTTTTCGGTT
>JAKQEA010000185.1 GCA_029558715.1 Bacteroidota bacterium
CCGTAATCCTGTTAGTCTACTCCCAAAAATTGGCACTCAAAAAAGCTTCAGGAACTCCAAAACCAGGAGTTGTTCAAAGAACGTTCTGATGTTTAAAGATACCTTTTTTCTTTTAGTTGAGATAATTGAAAGATGATTTCAGTTAAAAAGAAAAAGGTGGTAACGTTGCACACGGTTTCTTCTGTAACAGAACTTTACACTGCGGCTTAACTTTGGCTTAAATACAGACTGAAGCGGGTGGACAGGCCGCGGGGCTTTACAATGTGCTGCAAACAAGTAAGGCCGGGGCAAAACACCAGAAGGGCACGGCATTGGAGAGCAGCTCACAAAAATGCGGGAGTATGGAAGATTTTTGGGAGCTGCGTGGACTAATTCAGAATATTAAACACCTCCGAGCAATTTGACATCGTGACTTAAGAACTCTTCCAGCTCTTTTATTGTCGGTAGCTGCATCTGATACCTGCTTACAAAAAGCCGGTTATCCAATGAACCGGTAGCATATTTTACTGTTGAAGACCTTCTGTCAGTGCAGAGTATAATACCAATCGGGGGATTGTCTCCATCACTCATTTCATTATGCCGGTAATAGTTCAGATAAAAGTTCATCTGGCCTGCATCAGCATGATTAAACTTTCTGGTTTTTAAATCAATTAGAACGTGACACTTTAATAACCGATGATAAAAAACCAGGTCTACATAATAGTATTCTTCATCAATGGTCAACCGCTTCTGCCTGGCTTCAAAACAGAAGCCCTTTCCAAGTTCCAGTAAAAACGACTGAAGGTGATCTATAAGTGCATCTTCCAGTTTACTCTCAGTATATTTTTCTTTGGGTTTCAATCCGACAAATTCAAAGACATACGGATCGCGCATTATCCCTACTGGCGTTAATGGTTCAGCTTTCTTGTTCACATCAATGATTAAACCTTCTTTGTTCGTGGATAAACCTGTACGTTCATAAAGCAGGCTGCCCATTTGCCTCTGTAGCTCCGGAACCGACCAGTTCCCCTTTATTGCCTGCAGTTCATAAAAAGCTCTTTTAAAATCATCTTTCTCCCTTGCTAATTCAATTAAATGAGAGAAAGATAGCCTGGAAAGCAATACCCCGGCTTCTGCTCCTTTATTCCCTGTAGTTACCAGATCGTTCCCTGATTTGGCAGACGGCATCTGCCAAATTGCTTCAGGAAGTGCAAACCCTGATATTACCTGATTTATCTGGGGATAGACAAGATAAAACTGACGGCAGTTACGCAGGCTTCTGTCTGATAATCCTTTGATATTTCTGCTTAGCAGCCTTGATGCAATGTTTTTTAACAGTTCCGTCCCATATTTAGCCCGGTCTTCACCGTTTTGTTCGTACTCAACAATATATTGTCCAAAAAGCCAGTTGCGAACAGTTAATGATTGATTAACTGTAGATACAGCATGCCCCTGTAAATGATTATGTGTCTGTTCAAAAGTCTGTATTAGCTGCTCAAAGTTCATTCTTTACGGTTTTTATTAAATCAAACACTGACATTCCGTTATCATGCAGAAGGTGAACAAAATACTCAATAAACTGCATATGTACCCTTCTCGCTCTTTCACTTCTTAACAGGCCTCCCAGCATAAGGATCCCTGGTTCCGTTAATGCATATTCTCCTTTGCTGGTTTCTATCATAAAATCAGATGGAAAGCGAGATATGTTCTCCCTGATTTTTGTTCTGATATCAATAACCTTTACTCCATATATTGCGGCAAGATCAACATCTTTTACAACAAGCTTCCCCTGGTGTAAAAACATTCTCTCCTGCACCATTTTTTCTATGGCCAAAAACAAAGTGATATCACCTTCCATTTTCATAATCCTCTTTCAAAAGTAATTCTTTTAACTCTTTGTATCAAAGTAAAGTACTGCGTTATTCAAGAGGATGACATTTATTTATCGACTTCTGTAAATCCTCAAGATATCCTGCCTGGTAGTGCTCCGTTGAGCTGATTCGCTTGTGACTGGCCATGTATTGAACTGTCCTCAGATCATACTTTTTAAGTCACAGAGTGATCACGCTCTGACGGATATGCCTGCAGCTGCGGACCTTCGGGTTTATCTGCCTCAGTGCACGTACAAGGTGCATGAGACTGTTTTTCATCTCCGAGGATCCGTTCATGCTGATAAAAGGCTGACGGCTTAATTTTTCAAGGTCCGGATTTCCTGCCTTTCTTCCCGGTATGCTGTTTTTCTTTTTAACTGAACCGCGTATCTCCGGTCTTATCTTCTGCAGGTACTCTTGAAACTCTATCACCTGGCAGGCGTCAATAGATAATGTTCGGCTTGCTTTATGACGGCTCCCCGGGATTCGGACAAGCTAAAGCGTTTAAACGATATGGCAAAGATGGAAAAGGAAGATAAAAATCACATCCTTTATGCCATCGATGGGCTGATTAAAAGCGGGAAGCTTAAAAATATCGCGGCGCTATAAAATAAAAACCGACCCTGTAAAACTTCGATGAAAACCTGCCTCCCCGGACACACT
>JAKQEA010000186.1 GCA_029558715.1 Bacteroidota bacterium
TTTAAAGGAAGGTATTACAGCAAATGAAATTCAATCGCAAGAGATCAAAGTCACCGGAAAAGTTACTTCTGCCACTGGCGAGCCTTTAGCAGGAGTATCTGTATCTGTAAAAGGTTCCAGAACAGGAACGGTTACTGATGCGAATGGTAATTTCTCACTCACTGTTCCTGATGATGCAGTGCTGGTGTTCAGTTCTGTTGGCTATGAGCCTGTTGAAATGGCAGTAGGTGGAAAGTCTACGCTTACTGTTTCATTGCAACAATCTTCCCGTAAAATAGATGAAGTGGTGGTGATTGGTTATGGTACGGCCAGCAAAAGGGACCTGACAGGTTCTATTACCAAAGTAGCCGGAAAAGACATAGCCGATAAGCCTAACACTAACCCAGTTGCAAGTTTACAGGCAAAAGTGGCCGGATTGACTATTATCAATAATGGTACACCTGGTGCTGCTCCTGATATCCGTATTCGTGGTACAAACAGCCTTGGTGGAAATGTGAGACCCTTATATGTTGTGGATGGTATTTTCAATGATAATATTGATTATATCAACCCTGCTGATATCGAATCTATTGAAGTTTTGAAAGATCCTTCTTCGCTGGCCATATTTGGTGTTCGCGGTGCAAATGGCGTTATTGCAGTTACTACTAAAAAAGGCAAAGCAGGCCAGACTGTTGTAAACTTCAATACTGCTGTTGGATTTAAAAAACTGGTGGATAAAATTGCCTGGGCCAATGCAAGTGAGTTCCAGACGTTGTATGAGGAAGAAAAGATAAACATCGGCGCTAACTCACCATTTGATTACAGCAAATGGACGGCTAATACTGACTGGGTAGATGCAGTGACAAGAACAGGTAAGTTCAATACGAACAACCTCAGCATTTCTACCAGTACTGAAAAGAATAAATTCTACATGGGTGTGGGTTATACCACTGATGAAGGTATAATCAGGCATGAAAAGCTGAAAAAAATTCAACTTACCCTTACCGATGAGCTTAAAGTGAATAAATTCCTGAAACTTGGCTTCAATATCAACACTGTTAAACAGGATAATCCTTATGGAGCTGACTGGGTACTGGATGCAGCCCGTAAAGTAATACCACAGGTAAGTGCAGGTACAAAATCTGTCTTTACAAAAAATCCTTACGGATTAGACAGTAATACGTACAATCTGTACTATGAACTGCCTCTTATCCAGAATTCAGGGGTGATCAATCCATTACTCATACTTGAAAATGAGTGGGACAAAACGATCAGCCAGGAAAACAGGATAGTGGCAAGCGCCTTTGCAGAATTTACTTTACACAGAAACCTTAGCTTCCGCTCAACCGTGTATGCTGATATGAGTAATGTGAATGCCAGGGTATATACACCTGTATATAATGCCTACGATGCGGCTAACGATGTAGCATTCCTGTACAGCAGAAGAACAGGAGTAAGAGAAAGCGATGATACCTATAAAAAATTCCAGACAGATAATATTTTAACGTATAAAGGCCGCATTTCCGGTGATCATAACATTACAGGAATGGTTGGTTTCACGACCTATGATTTTCGCTATGCAGGCCGTTTCGGTTCATCCCAGCAAAGCATTACCGGTAATGCTGTTCCTAACGATAAAAGATTCTGGTATGTAAGTAACGGATTTGAAGATCCCCTGAGTGTAAGAGCTTCTTCAAGCCAATACGAAAGAACAACCGCTTCTTTCCTTGCCAGGGCCTTATATAATTTCAGAGGTAAGTATTATTTTAATGCATCTTTCAGAATGGACGGAACTTCAGTATTTCCTAACAACCAATGGCAACCATTCTGGGCTGTTGGTGCTGCATGGGAATTGACCAAAGAAGAATTCATGCAAAATCAGAATGTGGTTGACTTCCTGAAGTTAAAAGCATCAACCGGTGTACTTGGTGTTCAGAATACCGGTGGATACAATTACCCTGCTTATCCATTATTGCGTACAGGATCTGCAGCCGTATTCGGAGACCTTGTATATACAGCGGCAGAAAATGATTACCTGGCAGATGAGAACCTGAAATGGGAAACTAACCATGCGACTGAAGTGGGTGTAGAACTGGATGCATTTAAGCGTCGTCTCCATTTCGAAGCTGCATATTATACTAAAACAACCAAAGGTCTGTTATCAAGAGTGAACAATGGTGGTTTGAGTGATGGTTTATTGAACCAGGGCTCCCTTAGAAATAATGGTTTAGAATTTGCTGCTGCATGGACACAAACATTAGGAAGAGATCTTACATTAACTCTTGGAGGTAACCTGACTACATTTAACAATGAAGTACTGTCTCTGGCAGGTGATGGTAAGGATATCTTCGATGGCCCGTCTATTACAAGAGTAGGTTCTCCCATTGGTTCCTTCTACGGATACATTGTTGAAGGTGTGTACCAGACATATGCAGAAAAATTGGCATCACCTGTAAATACAGAATTTGCATATGGCCCAGGGGACCTTAAATACAAGGATATTAACGGTGATGGTGTTATCAATACAAATGATAAAACCATAATCGGTAATCCTACGCCTGATTTCACTTATGGTGGTTCTGTAGGATTAAAGTACAAAGGATTTGATCTGGGTATTGACTTTGGTGGTGTATATGGCAATGAGATATTCCGTGTGTGGGGTGCAACCGAGTCTCCTTTTCAGCGTGTAAATTATCCCAAGTTCAAGATCAACAGGTGGACAGGAGAGGGTACATCTAACTGGGATCCTATATTAGGGCAGGATCACAGGATTAATTACGAGAACTCTACTTATTCCATTGAAGACGGAAGCTACTTCAGGTTAAGAAACGTTCAGGTTGGATATAATGTTGAACCTAAGTTTATCTCAAAACTGAAAATGAAATCACTCCGTTTATTCCTGAATGTGCAGAATATGAAGACATGGAAAAATAACCTTGGTTATTCACCGGAGTTTGGTGGTTCTGCCACTCAATTCTCTGTTGACAGAGCAGGTAATGCGATACCAATGGTAACGACATTCGGATTAAACGTAAATTTTTAAACTATTAAATAGCAAAAAATGAGAAATTTTAAAAGCACTTTTTTTGCATTGTTGCTTGCCCTGCCTTTTCTTATGATGTTGAGCGGTTGTGAAAAATTCCTGGACCGTAAGCCGCTGACGGCTACGCTGGAAGATTTGAACCAGGGTGGTATCGAAGCAGAAATATTTGGTATTTACAGTAACCTCAGAAATAGCCCTGGGTTTACCACCATTCCCTGGCTCGGTGTGCATGATTTCCGTTCTGATGATTCAGAAAAAGGAAGTGATGCTGCTGATGGTGCAGAATGGGTGGCACCCTTTGATAACTTTCAGTATGTAAAGGATCTTTGGGCTACCAACGTTTACTGGGATGATCACATGACGCTGATACAATTGGCTAATTCGGCTATTCACAAAGCAGACTCTTTGGGATTGACTGATGCCAGTACTCAGTTAAACGTAGCGGAAGCAAGATTTATGAGAGCTTTTTCTTATTTCGACCTGGTAAGAACATTCGGAGAAGTTCCAATTCACTCCGGTAAGATCTATCAGTCCTCTGATCTTTGTAAACCAAAGAATACGGTTGCTGAAGTATACGCCTTTATTGATGCTGATCTTCAGTTTGCCGCAGCTACATTACCAGCTTCATGGGGTTCTCAATACCCGGGAAGATTATCTACCGGAGCTGCCAGGGCATTGCATGCAAAGACTTATTTATACAGGCAAAACTGGGCACAGGCTTTAGCATTATGCCAGCAGGTCATAGGTTCTACTACATATTCTTTGAATTCCAGCTATTATGGAATTTTCAAAGATGCAGGCGAAAACAGTGGGGAATCAATTTTTGAAATACAGGCTTATGTTAGTCCTAATGGTTCTATTGATCAGGGTTGTGGTTTTGCTACCTGTATGGGTGTAAGAGCTGCTACCGCTACCGGATGGAACCTTGGATGGGGATGGAATACACCAACCGATAACCTGGTGAATGCCTTCGAAGCAGGAGACGTAAGAAAAGGATCTACCATTCTTTTCTCTGGTCAGTCAGACGATCCGTCCACCGGTGGATATGGAAGGGTACTTCCCAATTCCATTTTTGACCCAGTACCTGGTCCGCTTCCAAGAAAGTATTGGAACAAAAAAATATATGCTGATCCGGCTTACCGTGCATCTACAGGTTTTAGTGATAACCCGAGATGGATCAATAAAAGGATTATCCGTTATGCTGATGTATTGTTGATGGCAGCAGAAGCAAGTAATGAATTAGGCCAGGGGGCCACTGGTATCAGCTGGCTCAACCAGGTAAGAACCAGGGCTGGTCTTTCTGGTCGTACCTATACTACACAGGCACAAATGAGAGCAGATATAAAACACGAAAGAAGAGTAGAGTTTGGTGTGGAAGGGGAACGCTTCTTTGACCTGGTAAGATGGGGTGACGCATTATCTGTATTGGGATCATTAGGTTATACTAATCGTTGCAGATATTACCCGATTCCACAACCTGTAATTGACAGATGCGGAGGTACTATTATACAAAATCCCGAATGGTAATCATTTGAAACAAAATTTCTATAAATAGAAAATTTTAAAAAATGCACATGAAAAAAAATATTCAGCACTACGCACTGGTTGCAACAGTTGTTTTGCTGGCTGCCAGTTGTCAGAAAATGAGTCGCCCGGCTTTGGGAGATTATCCTCCTGATACGAATCCCCCGGGAGGTCCATTGAAATTTTATACGGCATTTGATGGAACAAGTACTGATCCTCTTCGTAATGCGGTAGACAGTATTAAGGCAAACTTTGCTTCCAGTAACCCGTTAGCATCTATTGATGGTGTTTCCGGAAAAGGGATACAAGGAGCTACGGCAAAAGACAAAGCCATTAAGTATAATAATGCGAATGATTTTGCAAAATCAACAAGCTGGTCAATTTCTTACTGGATGAAGAATGTCCCTGCCACTGACGGGGAACCTGAGTTTCATTTTTCACTCACTTCTAAAGATTACTGGCATGAGAGCGGACTGTTTCTTTTAGTAGAAAAAGGTGGTCCGGATCCTGGTAATAGTACCGCTACACAAATGGCCTGTAAACTGGCTATTGAAGATTATTGGGTTGAGTTTATCGGAACCGAGAGACTTCCTAATGCATTAAATGGAAACTGGCATCACATTGTCTTTACTTATGATGAAACAGATTCAAAAGTAAGAGCCTATGTAGATGGTGCGTTGGCCAAGACCTCAGGTACTGTAATGAAAAATGGTAATCCAAGGGGAGCTACACCATTTACAAATGCAGCAAGCCTGGTTGTAGGTGGTTGGAATAAGCATGCTGGTATCAGTGGTGTGGGAGATGCCTGGATACATTCATATTCCGGGGGCATGGATCAGTTCCGTTTATATGGTAAAGCATTAACTGCTTCGGAAGTGACCGCTTTATATAACAGCAGGTTATAAAATGATTGACTGAAGATTTTTGGCAATCGCAGAGCATAAGCAGTAAAAAGGGGCTGAACAATCATTTGTTTCAGCCCTTTTAAACTTAATTGGGTTAATCTATTAGAAATTTGCTACATGTTTAAGCAGAGTCTTTATCTTTTATATGCATTTGTTTTTGTTGTTCTTTTAGTAACAGGAGTTAGTAGTTGTAAGAACGGAAAGAACACTTTGTTTGCCAGTTTGCCATCTTCTCATACAAATATTACTTTCACCAACACCCTGGAAAAACATAAACTCTTTAATATTCTCTACTATCTCTATTATTATAATGGTGGGGGTGTCGCTGCAGGCGATATAAATAATGACGGGCTACCGGATATTTATTTTACGGCAAATAATAAAAGCGGTAATAAGTTATATCTCAACAAGGGAGATTTTAAATTTGATGATATTACAGATAAAGCCGGCGTGGCTGGTAAATCTGACTGGTGTACCGGTGTTTCTATGGCTGATGTAAATGGTGATGGCTTTCTTGATATATATGTAAGCTCAGTCAATAATAAGTATGAATTAAAAGGGCATAATGAGCTATTCATTAATAATGGTAATAACACTTTTACGGAGAAGAGTGCAGATTATGGACTTAATTACTCCGGCCTTACCACCCAGACAGCATTCTTTGACTTTGATCATGATGGCGATCTTGATTGCTATGTACTGAATCAATCACACCATCCCCATTCAAATATTGTGGATACGAATAACCGGAAAAGATATGATTCTTTATCGGGAGATATCCTTTACCGTAATGATGTGAATGTAAACGGGAAGTTTATTGATGTTTCAAAAGAAGCAGGAATCTATCAGAGTAATCTTGGTTATGGTTTGGGAGTTGCAGTGGCCGACATTAATAATGACGGATGGGAAGATATTTATATAGGGAATGACTTTCATGAGAATGATTATTACTACATTAATAATGGCAATGGCACATTCACTGAAAGTGGCGCTAAACATTTTAATCACTATAGCCGCTTTAGTATGGGAAATGATGTTGCCGATTATAATAATGACGGACAGCTGGATGTAGTAACAGTTGATATGCTGCCACCGGATGAAAAAATTTTAAAAACATATGGCAGTGACGAGAATCCCGATATCTATAAAGTAAAATTGGAGATACAGGGATATCAGCATCAGTACTCCAAAAATTGCCTGCAAAGAAACAATGGGAACGGAAGCAGTTTTAGTGAAATATCCCTGATGAGCGGTGTGTCTGCAACAGACTGGAGCTGGGCACCACTATTTGCTGACTTTGACAATGACGGGAATAAAGACTTGTTCATATCAAGCGGTATAGTAAAGCGTCCGGTTGACCTGGATTATGTCAGGTTCGTTTCTGACCTGAAATCAAAAGGCATGGATCAAACGGATAAGTTTGATGAAGAATCTATTGAGGCTATGCCAGATGGGAGCTCTCATCCCTTTTTATTCCGGGGGGATGGGGATTATTCTTTTAAAGATGTAAGTAAGGAATGGGGCACTGCCAAAATGAAAGGCTATTTTAATGGCTCAGCTTATGCCGATTTTGATAATGACGGAGATCTTGATCTTGTAATTAATTGTATTAATGCTAAAGCTGCTCTGCTGAGAAATAATGCGCCAACGAAAAATTATATATCACTCTCTTTCAAAGGAGATAGTCTGAATAGCTTTGGACTTGGTACCAAAGCATATGTATTTACCGGTGGCAAAATGCAGTATCAGCAACTTATGCTGACAAGGGGGTTCCAGTCATCCTGTGATACAAGATTACACTTTGGCCTGGATTCAATTGCAACAGTAGACAGCATCCTGGTAGTCTGGCCAAACCAAAGGTCACAAACAGTAAAAAATGTTTCTGTAAATAAAACCATTAGTTTTTTGCAGAAAGATGCAACTGGTATTTTTGATTATGCTGTTTACGTTAAGCAATCCCCCTCATTGTTTACAGATGTCTCACAAAATATTGCCTGTAACTGGAGACATAAGGAAAATGAATTTGTTGATTTTAATGTACAATACCTGATACCACATGCATTATCAACAAGAGGACCTAAAATTGCCGTGGGTGATGTAAACGGAGACGGGCTGGATGATTTTTATGCATGTGGCGCCAAATACCAGCCGGGTGCATTAATGATTCAACAATCCAACGGCTCTTTCATAGCTGCTGATACAGCCGTTTTTGGTGCTGATGCTATCTGCGAGGATGTAGATGCTGTATTCTTTGATGCAAATGGTGATGGCTCACTTGATCTGTATGTTGTCAGCGGTGGTAACGAACCCCGTGCCAATGCTCTTTCGCAGGAAGACCGGCTATATATTAATAATGGAAAAGGCAGATTCTCCAAAGCTGCGGATTCTTTTACACAACGGTATGAAAATAAATCCTGTGTAGCAGCAGGGGATGCAGATAACGACGGAGATACGGATATTTTTATCGGTAACCTGGCCAGCGTTGCTGCATATGGTGTTCCACAAACATCTTACCTGATGATCAATGATGGAAAAGGTAAGTTTAGCTATGCCGGCGATAATATTATCCCATTAAAATCAGTTGGATTAGTAACAACCGCTTCGTTTGCGGATATAAATAAAGATGGATGGCAGGATATTATTGTTACAGGGGAATGGATGCCGGTGAAGATATTTATTAATAATAAGGGCATATTTACAGCAAAGGATATCCCGCAATCTACTGGTCTCTGGCAAACAATTCATGCCACAGATGTGAATGGAGACGGCTTTACAGATATACTGGCAGGGAATTGGGGGCACAACTCAAAACTATTTGCTGGTAAAAATGGTCCATTAAAACTATATGTCAAGGATTTTGATCTTAACGGATCAACAGAACAGATAATGTGTTATACCGTAAACGGGAAAGAGTATACTTTCCTGGCCAAAGATGAACTGGAAAGACCATTGCCGGTATTAAAAAAAGCTTATTTAACGTACAGCGAAGTGGCAGGCAAAACAGTTGATTATATGTTCTTTGATTTGTTCAAAGATTATATAACACTAACAGCAGAGACACTTAGCTCTTCTTGTTTTATTAATGATGGGAAAGGGAATTTCAAAAAAGAGATATTACCTGCAGAGCTGCAATTAGCCCCGGTTATGACTTTTGCCCCGGCTGTTCCGGGACAAAGAGGTACCTATATTGGTGCCGGAAACTTTTATGGAGTGATCCCTTACGAGGGACGTTATGATGCCTTGTTACCAACTTTTTTCTCTCGAAGTACAACTGGTGAAGGGTTTACTTATAATACAACTATTCCCTCTTTTTTTGGCGAAGCAAGAGATATTAAATGGCTTAATACGGCAGGAAATAAGAAGATTATGCTGATAGCCCGTAATAATAAAGAACTGGTCTTTTTGAAACCAAACGAGTAGTTATTAATAGTATTATTCTAAAATGTATGAAGACTAAATTTTTCTTATCCTTTTTTATTTTGGCAGGGGCAGTATCGCTTTCTTCTAACTGTTCTAAAAGCAACTCCGGGGGAGGGCCAACTATTCCTGTTCCCACAGTCGATTATTGGATTACAAAAGGAGACAAATCTGTGTTGTTGCAAAAGCAAACTGTTTCATTGGCATTTAATACGGAGGCTAATAATTTCACCAATATTGAGGTTGATTCCGCTTCAAGGTTTCAGACAGTAGATGGATTTGGTTATACATTAACCGGGGGCAGTGCCACTTTAATTAACCAAATGGATAGCCCGTCAAAGTCTTCTTTATTAACTGAATTATTCGGTAATAGTACCGATGCAATTGGTATAAGTTACCTGAGGATTAGTATCGGTGCCTCAGATTTGAGTGCTTCTGTTTTTAGTTATGATGACATGCCTGCCGGGCAAACTGACCCGACACTGGCCAATTTCAGTTTATCATTAGACACAGTTGATCTTATCCCGGTATTAAAACAAATACTTACCATAAATCCACAAATCAAAATAATGGGTTCACCATGGAGTGCACCGGTATGGATGAAAAATAACGGCAGTTCTATAGGAGGGAATCTTCAGTCTCAATATTATAGTGTGTATGCTCAGTATTTTGTAAAATATATTCAGGCGATGGCGGCAAAAGGGATC
Source organism: Bacteroidota bacterium (assembly GCA_029558715.1). Taxonomy (GTDB): domain Bacteria; phylum Bacteroidota; class Bacteroidia; order Chitinophagales; family Chitinophagaceae; genus JJ008. Next base: position 9,576 of record JAKQEA010000186.1, read on the forward strand.
CGGATTGATGCTATTACCCCGCAAAACGAACCCCAGCATGGCGGTAATAATCCCAGTATGGTAATGTCTGCAACTGAGCAGGCTGATTTTATTAAAAACCATTTAGGCCCTGCATTCCAGGCGACCGGTATTAATACAAAGATCATTGTATGGGATCATAATTGTGATAATCCCAATTATCCTATATCTATTTTGAACGACGCTGCTGCTAAACCTTTTATTGACGGATCTGCTTTTCATTTGTATGCAGGTGAGATTGGTGTCCTGTCCGGGGTAAAAGCGGCACATCCTGATAAAAATCTTTATTTCACAGAGCAATGGACAGGGGCTAACGGAAGTTTCGATGGTGATTTGAAATGGCATCTGAAAAATGTCATTATCGGTTCAATGCGTAACTGGAGTAAAATTGCGCTGGAGTGGAATCTTGCCAGCGACCCTTCTTATGGGCCACATACACCAGGAGGATGTACCGAGTGCAAAGGGGCAATAACTATCAATGCATCTGTTGTAAGCAGAAATGTCGGCTATTATATTATTGCACATGCTTCGAAATTTGTACCGGCTGGTTCAGTTCGTATTGCCAGTACTACCGGAGTAAGCCTGCATAGCGTGGCTTTTGTAAGACCTGATGGTAAGAAAGTATTGATTGTATTGAATGACAGCGGCAGCAGTACCTCTTTTAATATTAAGTATAAAGGAAAGTGGGTGGTTACTTCTTTAGCCGGCGCTACTGTGGGTACTTATGTTTGGTAATTTTTTTAATAAAAGCTATATGAAAAAAATATTTGTTGTTGCTATGCTGGGATTATTCTCCTGTTCAGATAGTAAAAAAGAAGATACTGTCAACTCCTCATCTCCAGCTTCCTTTTCTACGGATGGGAAAAAGATTATAGTATATACAACGGCTGATAGTACCACATATCGTTTATCAGTGACGGATACCCTTGTATTTAAGGATATGGGGCAGCCGAAAGAAACTGAAATCTGTGTTTTTGTTGATCCTGGCAAAACCTTTCAGACCTACTTTGGTACCGGGGCAGCACTGACTGATGCATCTGCGGAAACTTTTTATAAACTTCCAAGGGATAAACAACAAGAAGTGTTACAAGCCTTTTTCGATAAAGAAAAGGGGATTGGGTATACAGTAGCCAGAACAAATATTAACAGCTGCGATTTCAGCAGTGATATGTACACCTATGTAGCGGACAATGATAAGGAACTTAAAACATTCAATATTGATCATGACAAAAAGTATAAAATACCTTTCATTAAGGAAGCAATGAAAGCTGCCGGAGGTAAATTGAATTTATTTGCCAGTCCCTGGAGCCCGCCGGCATGGATGAAAGATAATAATGATATGCTGCATGGCGGAAAACTGAAACCAGATTTCTACAATAGTTGGGCGATGTATTATACTAAATTCATCAAAGAGTATGAGAAGGAGGGTATTCCTGTTTGGGGTATCAGTGTGCAGAATGAGCCAATGGCGACTCAACGTTGGGAAAGTTGTTTATATACAGCTGAAGAAGAAAGAGATTTTTTGAAAAATTACCTGGGCCCCACGATGGAAAAAGAAGGGTTGAAAGATAAGAAGATCATCGTGTGGGACCATAACCGTGACCTGATCTACCAGCGGGCACAAACCTATTTCAATGACCCCGAAGCAGCCAAATATGCCTGGGGTATCGGCTTTCACTGGTATGAAGACTGGAGTGGCGGCACACCGATGTATGAGAACCTGAAAAGAGTGTATGAAGCATTTCCAGATAAAAATATTTTATTTACTGAAGGTTGTGCGGAAAGTTTTAATGCAAGCCGCTATAATGCCTGGGTGTTGGGTGAAGAATATGGCCGGAGCATGATCAATGATTACAACAACGGCATGGTTGGTTTTACCGATTGGAATATAATACTTGATGAAACAGGTGGCCCTAACCATGTACAGAATTTTTGTTTTGCACCGGTGCATGGCGACACAAAGACCGGCCAGTTGATCTACACTAACGCCTATTACTATATAGGACATTTTTCCAGGTTTATACAGCCAGGGGCAAAACGTATCAGTGCTGCAGCCAGCCGGAGTCAATTGCTGACTACAGCTTTCCGTAATGAGGATGGAAAGATTGTAGTGGTAGTGATGAACCAGGGTAATCAGTCGTTCCCTTATTATTTATGGATTAATGGTAAGGCAGCTGAAGTGAAGGCAAGGCCACATTCTATTGCTACATTGGTATTTTAGAAGTTGGGAATAAAAATTAGGTATTCTGAAAATGACAAAAATGAAAAAGGGTATTCATTACCTGTTATTTATTTTATTCCCGGCAATTATTATTGGTAGTTGCGGAGAAAAAGATTCACCTGCACCTCCGCCTCCTTCACCACCTGCAAACTTCCTTATTACAAATTGGGAGGTAAATGGAATTTTAAGTTTAACTGAATACAGAAATATCAATACAACTCCAGTAATCAAATTGAGATTTCCGGTTGCTATTGAAAGAAGTACCGTTTCAGCGGGTATTAACTTTAATGGAGGAAATTATAACGTTACTTACCAGAATGGAGACAGTGTGCTTGTATTGCAACCAACGGCGCCATTAAATTACCTGGCAAAATATAACCTGACTGCAAACACAAGTTTAAAATCTACAAAGGGAGGAATTTTATTCAGCACTGCCGCATTCTCTTTATTAACACAACTTGATTCCACGGATAAATTTCCTCTCCTTACTGATAACCAGCTATTGGATAAGGTACAACAACAAACCTTTAAATATTTTTGGGATTTCGGTCATCCTGTAAGTGGAATGGCCAGAGAAAGAAACAGCAGTACCGAAACCGTAACAACCGGTGGAACCGGTTTTGGAATTATGGCAATTGTGGCTGCAGTTCACCGTGGATTTATTACAAGACAAGAAGGAAGAGACAGGGTGTTAAAGATTACCAATTTTCTGATTAACAACTGTACTCGTTATCATGGAGTTTTTTCTCATTGGATATATGGTTCAACCGGAGTTACACAACCTTTCAGTAACAATGATAACGGCGCTGATTTGGTAGAAACTTCTTTTCTGCTGGAAGGACTTATAACAGCCAGGCAATATTTTGACGGGGCAGATGCCATAGAAACGGAATTGCGTACAAAGATCAATTTAATCTGGGATGGTGTAGAATGGAACTGGTTCAGACAAAACAATCAAAATGTATTGTACTGGCATTGGAGCCCCGACAAAGGTTGGATAATGAATCATCAGATCAAAGGCTGGAATGAGGGATTGATTGTATATGTTCTTGCTTCTTCTTCCCGGACAGATTCAATTCCTAAAATAGTTTATGATAACGGATGGGCCAGTAACGGAGGAATGATGAATAATAATACTTATTATGGTTATCAGCTTCCGTTGGGACCTCCTTACGGAGGACCATTATTTTTTGAGCATTATTCTTTTTTAGGTATTAATCCAAATGGGTTGAGCGATGCTTATGCAAATTATCAAAATCAAACAGTTAATCATACTAAGATAAACTATGAGTATTGTAAACTGAATCCGCTTGGCTGGTATGGTTATAGTGACCAAACCTGGGGTCTTACGGCCAGCGATGGCCCGGCACCATCCTATTACCAGGCTCATAGCCCTACTAATGATAAAGGAGTGATAACTCCTACCGCTGCTTTATCATCCTTCCCATTTGCACCTGCTGAATCTATGGCAGCGCTGAAATTCTTTTATTATAAGCTTGGAGATAAACTATGGGGCAATTATGGTTTTTATGATTCTTATAAATTGAGCGACCCATGGTTTGCTTCATCTGCGTTAGCAATAGACCAGGGGCCGATTATCGTAATGATAGAAAACTATCGCAGTGGATTGTTGTGGAATTTGTTTACCAGTGCCCCTGAAATAAAAAATGGAATGAGGCGGCTAGGTTTCTCCGCCCCGTATTTATAGAACCGAAATTAAAACAGCGAAATTGGGAAACAGACATAAATATTGGCTGCTATTGCTGACTATTATACAGCTCTCAGGATATGCCCAGGAGGAAGTTACTGTTATGTCTTATAACATCCGGTTAGATGTTGTTTCAGACGGTGAAAACCGATGGGATGCCCGTAAGGAGAAGGTAACCGGCCTCATGAAATTTTATGAACCTGATTTTATTGGAACACAGGAAGTCATGCATCATCAGCTTCTGTTTATTAAACAGGAACTTTCGAATTATCAGCATATTGGCGTTGGTCGTGATGATGCGAAAGAAAAAGGTGAATACAGCGCTATTTTTTTTGATACCAGGAAGTTTGACATAAAACAGCAGGCAACTTTTTGGTTATCTCCGACACCTGATACAGTTTCAAAGGGGTGGGGTGCCAATATAAACAGGGTTTGTACTTATGGATTGTTTCAGAGTAAAAAATCAAACAAACTATTTTGGGTGATAAATACACATTTTGATCATCAAAGTGAGTTAGCAAGAATTGAATCTGCAAAACTGATCATGAAAGTGATTGACAGCCTGAACGAAGGGAAAAATTATCCGGTAATTTTTATGGGAGATTTAAATGCCCATCCACATGAAGAGCCGGTAATACATGTTGCATCTGTTATGAATAATGCAAGAAATATCTCTGAGCAACTGCCATATGGGGGTATTGATACATGGAACGGATTTCAGTTCTTAAAGAAACCAGCCGGGTGTATAGATTATATTTTTATTTCAAAAGGGAATGACTGGAGAGTTAAAAAATTTGCAACGCTTACAGATTCCTATGATATGAAATATCCTTCTGATCATTTCCCGGTACTGGCGGTATTGATCTTAAAGAAAAATGGGAAAAACAACAGTAATTAATGGCCATCAATTTTTTTTTATGAGGAACAAAGAACCTGCAAACGTTTTACGGAGAGTATTGCCGGCATTTATTTGTGTACTCATATCAGTAACGCTGTTAGCCCAGAAAAAATCAGATGAAAAACCTGCGACCGGCATTCCTGTCGTTGGTATTCAGCCAAATCTTTCCGACTCGGCATTGCTAGATGTTGTACAACGGCAGACTTTCCGTTATTTCTGGGATTTTGCTCATCCCATTAGTGGTATGGCAAGGGAAAGAAGTAATGTTAGTTTTGGCTATGGACATGAAACGGTAACTATCGGAGGCACTGGCTTTGGCGTTATGAGTGTGATTGTAGCAGTAGAAAGAAAATGGATTAATCGTGACACTGCGGCAAAATTTCTGCTGAAGATGGTAAACTTCTTATTAAAGGCAGAAAGTTACCATGGTGTGTTTCCGCACTGGATGGATGGTGCTACCGGCAAAACAATTCCTTTCAGCCGCAAAGATGATGGTGCTGACCTCGTTGAAACCTCATATTTGTTCCAGGGGCTTCTTTGTGTCCGTCAATATTTTAACGCAGATAACAAAACAGAAAGGGAACTGAGAAACCGCATTAACTGGATGTGGCCTGATATAGAGTGGAACTGGTTCACAAACGGGGGGCAAGAAGTATTGTATTGGCATTGGAGTCCTAATAATGGTTGGGCGATGAATTTTCCTGTCAGGGGATTCAATGAATGCCTGATTATGTATATACTCGCCGCATCATCACCACATGAAAGATACCAGGTAAGCCCTGCTGTGTATCATCGGGGATGGGCAGAGAGTAATTTCTTCAAAAACGGGAAAGAATATTATGGTATTAAACTTCCATTAGGGTTTGATTATGGTGGCCCTCTTTTCTTCTCTCATTATTCTTTTCTGGGTCTTGATCCAAGAGGATTAAAAGATCGTTATGCTGATTACTGGGAACAGAACAGGAATCACACATTGATCAACAGGGAGCATTGTATCCGTAATCCCAATCAGTTTAAAGGGTATGGTGAAAATTCCTGGGGTTTGACTGCCAGCGACACCTACAATGGCTATGCAGCACATTCCCCAACAGAAGACCTGGGTACCATTTCCCCAACTGCTGCATTGAGTGCTTTCCCATATACACCGGAATACTCTATGAAAGCGCTTCGACACTTTTACTATGATTTAGGAAGTAAGATATGGAGTGAGTTTGGTTTTGTCGATGGATTTAATGAAACAAGAAACTGGGTAGCAGCATCACATTTGGCAATAGACCAGGGTCCTATTATTGTAATGATAGAAAATTATCGTTCTGGTTTGCTATGGAAATTGTTTATGAGTTGCCCGGAAATAAATATAGGCTTGAGAAAGCTGGGTTTTGAAAGCCCTGCTTTAAAATAACATAGTATAGTTATAACTATGTAAAAGATCAGGATGATGGGTGCAGGTAAACTAAGGTATTTTTTATTATTTATCATGCTTGCAGGCAGCGCTGCTGTTTGTATAGGACAGGCAGGCTATGGTCACCCGATCTTCAAACAAGATTTTGCAACAGGGAACAGCGATCCGGCAACAATCGGTACTCCTTTACCCGCAGGAAAAACATACTTCGCATTTAATTCTACTACCTGCCCGTCTCCCGATACATACACCATTATACGCAGGGTGCCCGTTGCCAATTGTTTTAATAATGAATGGATAGGTCTCAGCCATGATAATAATGTATTTGCGGAATATGGAATGATGATGGTAGTCAATAACATTGCAAAAGGAATAAACAGAACGGTGTATACTGATACGGTGAGTAAAGCATTATGTGCAGGCGAATTATACCGGTTTTCCGCGGCAGTAATAAATCTTGACCTTATTGATGGCCCGGTGGCTTGTTCCGGAGGACCCGACTATCCCGTATTTGAATTAAGAATTGAAGATGGTGTTGGTAATTTAATAAAAAAGGATACTACTTCTCCAATCGTTTCTTATGCTGCTCCTCCAATGATGGGTTATAAATTCACCGAAGTCGGAATTAATTTCACTATGCCTGCCGGAGTCAGTCAGTTGATACTAAAATTGACTTTGTTAAATCGCAGCTATCAGTGTGCAGAAGATTTTGCGGTAGATGATATTCAAATCCGGCCAATTGGACCTAAGGTAATCATGGGTTTTGACTTTGAACCACCAACAACAATTGTTAAAAGTATTTGCTTCCAGCATAATAGCACGGTGCAAATGAGCGGCACAATGGATGCTTACTATCCTAATCCGGCATTACAATGGCAGGTGAGCACTGATAATGGAATAACCTGGGCAGATATTCCCGGAGCTACTAATGCGGTTTATGCAAGAACATTTTCAACTCCTGATACTTTTTTATTTCGCCTGAGCGGCGGTGATGCATCAACGGTAGCTAACCCCGATTGCAGGGTTGTTTCCAATACACTAAAAGTAGAAGTTGACGGGATTCCTGCTGATTTTGATGCAACCAACAATTCACCTCTGTGCGCAGGACAGGATTTGCAGTTTAACGCCACCGGAGGAGCTGCTTACACATGGACAGGGCCTAACGGTTTTTCTGACAACATTCAATTCCCGCATATTTTTTCTTCGTCATTGTCTGATAGCGGAATGTATTATGTTCAGATCATTACACTTGGCGGCTGCCGTGCCACCGACAGTACATATGTAACGATGATCGGGACGAATGTAAACGCATGGCCTGATACTGCAATTTGTAAGGGAACATCAGCCCAATTGAGAGCCAGTACCGGTATAAGCTATGTATGGACACCTGCTGAAGGATTGTCCGGCACAACAATAATAAACCCGAAGGCCTCTCCGGATAAGACGACTGTTTACACTGTTAAAGTAACAGATAGTTTTGGGTGCAGTGATACAGCAAGCGTAGAAATAAAAGTCAAGAACAATATAGCTGTCAAAGCTATAATTGACGCAACCGGTTATCTGTGCCGTTCTTATGATTCTGCTTCTTTCTATGATAAAAGTATCGGAGTTGTCAGGAGTTGGTACTGGGATTTTGGGAACGGGCAAACAAGTACAGTTCGTGAGCCTTCGGTTCAACAGTATTCAATACCGGCTAATCAAAGCAGCTTCATTACAAAATTAGTTGTTGAGGATAGTGCCGGGTGTGTTGATTCGGTGTATCATATCATTCGGGTGGCAGAAAATTGTTATATCGCAGTGCCATCAGCATTTACGCCGAATAATGATGGCAAAAACGATTTTCTGTATCCATTAAATGCTTATAAAGCTACTAATCTCGTTTTCAGAGTTTATAACAGGATCGGGCAACTGGTATTCGAAACCAGAGATTGGAACAGGAAATGGGATGGCAGGATTGGAGGGTTAGAACAACCGACAGGTGTATATGTATGGATGCTTGATTATAATGATGCCGCAGGAAAAAGAGTATCACTAAAAGGAACAACAGTTTTGATAAGACAATAAGGAAATTATGAATATGAAACGATTCACTTGCTTACTTTCACTACTTGCATTGAATGTATCCGCTTATGCTCAGTTAAAGCCCTTAACACTTACGAAAGGAAAGTATGGTGATGGCCCAGACAGTATTGCACCCGTGGGGATCATTAAGGGGTTATCGGATGATCAGTTATTAGAAACAGTGCAACGACAAACCTTCCGTTTTTTCTGGCATGGTGCTCATCCTTACAGCGGGCTGGCATTAGAACGAAGTAATACGGTTTTAGCCGAGCATTACTGGGATTATATCAATGAAGCCTGGGATGAACCCAATTTTAGTAAAACCACATTTGGCCCTGACGCCGGTGCTATCGGTGGAACGGGTTTTGGTATCATGAGTACCGTAGTGGCGGTGGAACGGGGTTGGATCGGAAGAGATACCGCAGTAAGAAGACTGATCAAGATCGCCGACTTCCTGATCAACGCAGATTGTTATCATGGCATCTACCCGCACTTTATGAATGGGAGAACCGGTAAGACCATCAAATTTGACCGGCTGGATGATGGAGCTGATATCGTTGAGACTTCTTATCTGCTCATGGGATTTCTATGTGCCCGGGAATATTTTGATAAGAATAATCCAAGAGAAGTGTATTTACGCAAACGGATCAACCAGATGTGGGGAGCTGCTAACTGGAACTGGCATACGAATGGAGAAAAAAAATTGTACTGGCACTGGAGTCCTAATAATGGATTTGATATGAATTTCCCTGTGTGGGGCTATAATGAATGTTTGATCACTTATATCATGGCGGCTTCTGCACCCAACCCCGCCAAAGCCATTCCGAAAGAAGCGTATGATGGTACCTGGGTGGGGAGTTTTGGGTTTAAAAATGGTAATGAATACTATGGCTATAAATTACCATTAGGCAATTATGATAAAGACAAAGGAGGGCCATTATTTTTTGAGCAATATACTTTCCAGGGAATTGATCCCAACGGGTTGGTTGATTCGCTGGGAAATGATTATTTCCTGCAAGGAAAAAATCATACACTGATCAACAGGGCCTATTGCATGGAGAATCCTAAGCAATTCAAAGGGTATAGCGATAAGGTTTGGGGCCTGACGGCCGGTGATAGTTATAAAGGTTATGTGGCACATAGCCCCGAGAATGACCGGGGAGTGATACAACCTACTGCTGCTATTTCTTCTATGCCCTATACGCCCAAAGAAAGTATGGAAGCACTTCGTTATTTCTACTACGAACTGGGGGATAAGATCTGGAGCAAATATGGTTTTGTGGATGGATTTAGTATTCATCATAACTGGTATGCAAAATCGCATTTGGCGATTGACCAGGGCCCGATCGTGGTGATGCTGGAAAATTATCGTACAGGGCTGTTATGGAAATTGTTCATGGGTATTCCGGATGTGCAGAACGGATTGAAGCGGCTTGGTTTTTCTTCACCCTATATCAAAAAATAAGAAGCCAGTTAACAACAGCATTGCTATGAATGAAAAAATATCAAGAGAACATTTTTTAAGAACGACCGCCATGGCGGGAGCAGCTTTACTTGTTTCATCGTTGGAAGGATGGGCCGCAACAACAGATAAAAAACTGAGAGTGGCGGTGATCGGTTGCGGTAGCGTAAGCAACCGGTATCTTCCCCAGTTATTATCTTCTAAGCTGATTGAAGTAGTAAGCCTGTGTGATATCAAATATGAAAGGGCTGTTGCACAGAATAAGGAGTATAAGGTCAATGCGCAGACTTACGCAAATATTGATGCCATGTTGAAAGGGGTGCCTTTTGATATGATGGTGACCCTGACGGATATGCAGGCGCATGGTGAACTGAATAAAAAAGCATTGCTTGTCGGCAAACATGTATGGAGTGAAAAACCCATGGCGAATACTTATGCTCAAGGTAAAGCATTACTTGATCTGGCCAGGAGTAAAAAGCTACGCATCTGGGGGGCGCCGGCAGTGGTCAATAGTCCGCAGTTTGCTTTTATGAGTCGCACCATACAGGAAGGTAAATTGGGTCGTATTGCAGCGGCACATGGACAATATGGTCATACAGGTCCTACCTGGTCGGCTTTCTTTTACGAGAAAGGCGGAGGTAGTATGCCTGACCTGGGCGTTTATAATATGGCCACGTTAACCGGGTTGCTCGGCCCTGCAAAATCTGTAATGGCGATGACAAGCATTGTGAACCCTGAAAGAAATGTTGATGATAAAGGAAAAATAAAAGTGGAAGCAGAAGATAATGCACACATTTTATTGGAACATGATAAAGGAGTGATCAGTCATGTGATGTGCGGCTTCAATTATTTTGATCCCCATGGTCATGAGGCCGGAAATCAATCTTTGCATTCTATTCAGATCTATGGAGATTATGGCAATATGCGGCTGATCGGGTACGATTGGGAAACCAACGGGGTGATGCTGGATACATCCTGGGATAAACCTGCTGTACTGATGAGCACAGAGAAAGGAGGTTATGAGTGGCAGGAAGGTGCTAGGGTCGTGGGTGAAAGTATCATGAACGGAACAGAGCCGCTGATCAATGTGGAGCATGCCTTGCATGTACTGGAAATTATTGAAGCAGCCCGAAGGTCATCTGCTACCGGCATGAAAGTGAAACTGAAAAGTAAATTTCCCTGGCCGGTTGTTTAATTACTAAATCTTAATTTATGAGTTCTTATATGTTACCAGCGCAAATTGAGGCCTACAGTAATGAAGGGTATTTAATTATCAGGAATTTCCTGAATACTGAAGAAGTAACTAAACTTCAGCAAATAGCTTTTGATGATGGAGCCATGCGTAAGCATGCTTTTGATCTGAATGACCAGGCAGGTAAAAAAACGAAACTCACACTTTGGTACAAGCCAGGTAATGATGCATATGGCTTACTGACCAGGAGCAATCGTATGGTTAGTGGCGCTGACAGCCTGATGGAAGGGAAAAGTGCTGTTTGTCACTTCCACAGCAAACTGATGCAGAAAGAACCCAAAGTGGGCGGTGCCTGGGAATGGCACCAGGATTATGGATATTGGTACAAGAATGAATTCCTGTTACCCGACCAGATGATCTCTGTTATGATTGCGATTACTGATGCTAATAAGGAGAATGGGTGCCTACAGGTAATAAAAGGCTCGCATAAGATGGGCCGGGTGGAGCATGGTTTTGCCGGAGAGCAGGTGGGAGCATCACAACGTTATGTTGACCTGGCATTAAAAACGATGGAGTTGGTCTATGTTGAGTTAAAAGCCGGGGATGTACTATTCTTTCATCCCAACCTGCTCCACCGGTCGGAAGCCAACTTATCTGATAATGCCCGTTGGTCACTGATCTCTGTTTATAACAGGAGCAGTAATATTCCTTACAATGAACCATCGCAGTCAAGTACCATTCCTGTAGAAGCGGTACCAGATGATGCATTGCTGGAATGGGAAAACCAATTGATAGATGATAATGCCAATTTTCTCGAAAAAGAAAAGGACCAAGCCTTAAAATAATATTTATATGCTTTTTTCTTCTTCGCCCATATGGCAAACAACCGGTCTTACATTGATCCGGCTTATAGTAGGAGGGTTTCTTATCTACCACGGGTGGGAAATCTTTAATGAAGATAAAATGAATGAATACCTGACATGGGATAATTTCAAACAATCAAATGGAAAATTACTGGTGTATGCAGGTAAAGCAGCAGAATTACTTGCAGGTATCCTGTTTGTATTAGGACTATTTACCCGTATTGCTTCATTGCTTACCATCGGAACGATGTGTTATATAGCATTTTTCCTGGGCAATGGTATCATCTGGAATAACGACCAGCATCCGTTCCTGTTTGTATTGCTGGCTTTGGTTTTCATTTTTACCGGCCCCGGAAGATATAGTCTCGATCATTATTTATTCAAACCGAAATCCAGGTATTGATTATGCCCGACAGTTCACAAGTATATATTAATGCAAAAGGCAAGGAAGCCAACAGCTATGATGCGATTGTGATCGGTAGCGGCATCAGTGGTGGCTGGGCGGCCAAAGAACTGTGTGAAAAAGGGCTGAAGACATTGGTGCTGGAAAGAGGAAGACCGGTTGAGCATATCAAAGATTACCCAACGGCTAATTTATCAAGGTGGGAGCTGCCTCACCGCGGATGGATCACTCATGAAACAAGAAAACAAAACCCGCTGATCAGTAAAGCAGCAGGTTATGATGAAAGCACACAGCATTTTTTTGTGAAGGACGCAGATCACCCTTATGTGCAGGAAAAACCATTTCAATGGGTAAGAGGTTACCAGGTGGGCGGTAAATCATTAACCTGGGGAAGGGCTTGTGCACGGTGGAGCGAATATGATTTCACAGCACCGAAACGATATAGCTATGGCGAATCGTTTCCTGTTGAATACAAGGATATCAAAGACTGGTACAGTCATGTAGAAAAATTCATTGGTGTTTGCGGCAGTTATGATGGTATTCCTTCCATGCCGGATGGTGAGTTTCTAACTGCCTATGAGTTAAATGCCGTGGAGAAACACATGCAACAGGTGCTGAAAGAAAAATTCAACCGGCATTATGTTTCCGGGCGATGGGCGCATATTACTGATCCGAAACAAATTCACCTCGATCAGGGCCGTGCACAATGCATGAACCGCAACTTGTGTATGCGGGGTTGCCCGCTGGGAGGTTATTTTAGTTCCAACTCTTCCACCTTACCCTGGGCGGCAAAGACAGGTAACCTGACTATTCGTCCCCATTCAGTAGTACATTCCATTATTTATGATGAGCAACAACAGAAAGCGGTGGGAGTAAGGGTGATCGATGCAAATACAAAAGAAAGCAAAGAATATTTTGCAAAGATCATTTTTGCGAATGCTTCGGCGCTGAATACCAATTTAATTTTACTGAACTCAACATCCCGTCGTTTCCCGGATGGATTGGGTAATGACAGTGCTGTATTGGGAAAATATATTTGCTTTCATAATTACCGGGGCAGTATGAATGGAGATATAGATGGCTTTACGGATAAATATTATAAGGTATCCAAACCGGCAGAATGTATCATTGCCAATTTCAGGAATGTAGAAAAAAGAGATACGGATTTTATGGGTGGCTATGTGATTTACTCTGGTGCCTACAGGGAAAGATTGAGTGATAAAAATATCAAACCGCTTTTAGGAGCTGCATTCAAAGCGGCGATCAGTGAGCCGGGTACCTGGGGAGTATATATGTATATGCAGGGTGAAACGATCGCAAAAGCATCGAATCATGTACGGTTGAGCAAGGTAGAAAAAGATCAATGGGGTATTCCGTTGCTGATAACTTCTGTTGGCTATGATGAGAATGATGATAAGATGGTCAACGATTTTTTAGAACAAGGCAGGGCTATGCTGGAAGCAGCCGGAGTAAAAAATATCAATACCAATGATAATAAACAACCACCTGGTTTGGATATTCACGAAATGGGAGGAGTAAGAATGGGCAGTGATCCTAAAACATCCTTGCTGAATGAATGGAACCAGTTGCATCATTGTAAAAACGTATTGGTAACAGATGGAGCCTGCATGACCAGCACCGGAAGCCAGAGCCCGTCTATTTTATATATGGCTTTTACTGCAAGAGCTGTTGATCATGCAGTCAGCGAATTAAAAAGAGGAAATTTATAAAATGAAACGCTTACTAATAGTGGTGGTACTGGCACTGGGTTTTTGCACAACCCAGGCACAACAAAAAACGTATTGTAACCCTATCAATATTGATTATGGTTATACACCTATTCCTAATTTCAGTGAATGGGGACGTCACCGTGCAACAGCTGACCCTGTGGTGGTAACCTACAAAGGAGATTATTATTTATTCAGCACCAATCAATGGGGATATTGGGTGAGCCCGGATATGCTGAACTGGAAATTCAATCCAAGAAAATTTTTACGCCCCTGGAATGAAGGCTATGATGAACTCTGTGCACCCGCAGTCGGTATCATCGGCGATACGATGATCGTATTCGGTTCCACCTATACCAGCAAGTTCAGTATTTGGATGAGTACGAATCCCAAATCGAACGAATGGAAACCATTGGTTGACTCGTTTGATATCGGCGGTTGGGATCCTTCTTTCTTTACAGATGATGATGGTAAATTATATATGTACAACGGAAGTAGTAATAAATTTCCTATGTATGGAATTGAGCTGAACCGGAAAACCTTTCAGCCAATCGGTACCAGGAAAGAAATGTATTTATTAGAACCCTGGCGTTATGGCTGGCAGCGTTTCGGTGAGCATATGGATAACACTTTTCTGGATCCGTTTATAGAAGGAAGCCATATGACGAAATACAAGGGGAAATATTATTTGCAATATGGCGCCCCGGGGACAGAATTCAGTGGTTATGCAGACGGCTTATTGGTTGGTAATGATCCATTAGGCCCTTTTGATGCACAAAGTGACCCGTTGAGTATTAAGCTGGGCGGGTTTGTAAGAGGGGCAGGACATGGAGCTACTTTCCAGGACAAGTTCAATAACTATTGGCATATTTCAACAACCGTTCTATCTGTAAAAAATACATTTGAAAGAAGATTGGGTGTATGGCCAACTGGCTTTGATAAAGATGGCCATATGTTTTGTAACAC